>DATENN010000019.1:0-3340 GCA_035275045.1 Pyrinomonadaceae bacterium | reverse complement strand
ATATGGCGTCGACGTATGCATACCAAATTTTGATTTCCTTGACGAGTACCGCGATCACATAACCGCCATCGTACTGACGCACGGGCATGAAGATCACCTGGGCGCCTTGCCTTACATTCTCAAGAAGTTCAACGTGCCTGTTTATTGCTCGCACTTCACCGCCGGACTAGCCGAAAGCAAACTCGACGAGCATGAGTTACTCGACAATGTGCTTTTGCACCGGGTTGAGCCGCGCGACGTTGTTGACATCGGCGTGTTCAGCGTCGAATTCATTCGCGTGTCGCATTCGTTGGTTGACTGCTTCTCGCTCGCAATTAAAACGCCGGTTGGAACTATCATTCATACCGGCGATTACAAGGTTGATGAAACGCCCGTCATTGGCGAACCCATCGATTTGCGTTCGTTCAGGCGTTACGGACAAGAGGGCGTGCTGGCTCTGCTTTCCGATTCAACAAACGCCACCGTGCCCGGCCGCACTCCTTCGGAACGTGCCGTGATCCCGGCCTTTGAAGAAATATTTGCCGAAGCATCCGGGCGGATTATTGTGGCCGCGTTTGCCTCTTCGATACATCGATTGCAGATCGTGCTCGACGTGGCGCAGCAGTTCAATCGAAAGGTTTGCGTGTTGGGCCGATCAATGCTGAAGAACGTCGAGGTTTCAGATCGGCTCGGCTATCTCGATATTCCCGACGGTCTGCTGGTGCCGCTGAACGAAGCGAAACAGATGAGGAATCACGAGGTTGTCTTTCTCGTCACTGGTTCGCAGGGTGAGTCGCGAGCTGCCCTCTCGCAGATGGCCAACCAAAGTTACAAAGGATTGATGATCGATGAAGGTGACACGGTCGTACTTTCAGCGCGAATTATTCCAGGAAACGAACGGTTGATTTCGCGCATGATTGGCATGATTTACAAGCGCGGCGCCAACATCATCGAAGAGAAGCGCCGCTTGGTCCATGTCAGTGGCCACGCATCACAGGAAGACATTCGCATCATGACGGAAGCGGTTCGGCCCAAATTCGTAGTGCCGATTCACGGCGAATATCGGATGCTTTTTCGTCACAAAGAATTCGTGAAAAACCATTTGGGCTACGCGGAAGAAAACATCGTTCTGATTGAAAACGGCGATGTTTTGGAGCTTGATGGCGAGCGCGCGGCTGTTATTGGCAAACGAGAAATTGGCCGCACCTTTATCGATGAAACTGGTTTTGAAGAGATTCAAAGTGAAACGATTCGACAGCGCCGGCAGATGGCTTACGAGGGCATGATCACGTTGATCGTTACCATCGATGCAGAGACCGGTGAGTTGCAATCTGATCCGGAAATCGTGGCTCGGGGGGTGCGTGGTTTTGACACGACTAATGGTTTTTTGAAAGATGCGCAGCGAATCGTGGCTGCTGCGATCGCTGGGGCTTCACGCCAGACTTTGGCCGATGAAAGTTTGTTGAAAGAGCACGTACGCGTTGAGTTAAAACGCTTCATCCAAAAACTTACCGGCGCGCGACCCGTCATCATGCCGGTGGTGGTGCAGGTTTAAGCGTTCAAAGTTAAGAGTTCAAAGTTGAAGGTTCAGATGAAAGGCGTTCGTTTGAACATTGAACTTTGAATGTTGAATTATGTTCACCTGGGTAGATCGGGTTGTCCTAATAACCGGCGCGTCATCTGGCATTGGCCGCGGACTTGCGCTGGAGCTCGCGCGCCGGGGCGCGCGGCTCGGCTTGGTTGCGCGCCGCGTTGACGCATTAACGGAAATCGTTAACGAAATCGAAAGCAGTCAGCGCGAAAAGAACATCGAAGGAAAAATTCGAGCAATCGCCCTGCCTGCCGATGTGCAGGATGAGGACGCAATTCGCCAAGTCGCCGAAACCCTGGACCGCGAAATGGGACCCATCGACGTGCTGATTGCCAACGCCGGCATCGGAAACAGCATTGATGGCAGCGAGCTGACGGGGAACGATGTCGCGAAGGTTATCAATGTAAATGTGATCGGAGTCGCGAATAGCGTGGCCGCAGTGGCAGGCAAAATGGTTGCGCGCGGTCACGGTCAATTGGTCGCGATATCGAGTCTCGCGGCTTATCGCGGACTGCCGAAATCAGCCGCTTATTGCGCGAGCAAAGCTGCCGTGTCGGCCTTCTTTGAAAGCTTGCGGTTGGATCTTGAGCCGCGAGGTATCGACGTAACGATCATTCATCCGGGATTTATAAAAACTCCGTTGACCGCGGGACGCGACGCGCAAATGCCGTTTCTGATGGAGCTGGACGACGCGGTTAACAAAATCATCGCGGCAATGGAGAAACGGAAGAAATCGTACGCCTTTCCATGGCAGCTGGCGACGATTGTGCGTACCGGAATGCTGATGCCGATTTGGATGTACGATCGAATATCGCGCCGGAATTCGTTTAGAGAATAAAACGAACTTTGAATTTGGAACTTGGTGCTTTGTACTTGGTGCTTCGTGCTTTGCTTTTAGTTCAAGAGTGCTAAGTGCAAACGACCAAGTTCTAAGTACGAAGTTCAAAGCATTAGCACAATTACTGATACTTAATGTCAATTCTTCAAGCCATTATCCTTGGTATCGTCCAGGGCTTAACCGAATTCATACCAATCAGTTCCACTGCTCACCTGGTGCTGGTTTCGCGTTTGATCGGGTTGTTTGGCGACGTCAACGCGACTCTGCGGGCCGAGCAAACGACCGCGACAATTGCAGTAATTCAACTGGGAACGTTGCTCGCCGTTTTGATTTATTTCGCGCGCGACATCGTCAACATCACGCGCGCGTTCGTAAGCGATCATATTTCGCTGCTGACAAGGCGGAATAGGATAGCGACGCTGTCGCAAGATGCCTGGTTGGGATGGCTCGTAATTATCGGTTCGCTTCCCGTCGCCATCGTTGGCTTGCTTTTCAAAAAACAAATTGAAGGAACCTTCACTAAAAATCTTTGGGTGATCGCGACGATGATGATCGTTATCGCCTTAATGTTGGCGCTCGCGGAGGCAATCGGCAGACGTAGTCGCGATCTATCCCGGCTTGGTATTCGCGATGCGCTAGCTGTCGGGTTCGCGCAAGTGCTCGCGCTGGTGCCGGGTTCCAGCCGATCGGGCTCAACGATCATGGCGGGCCTGTTTGCCGGCGAAACACGAGAGACGGCCGCAAGATTCTCGTTCCTGTTATCGATGCCTGCCATCGCGGCGAGCGGTCTGCTTGAACTCAAAGAAGCGATTCATAAACTGCCAAGCGGAAGTTTTTTTCCATTGCTGGTCGCGACACTTGTCTCGGGCCTGATTGGCTATGCCTCAATTTGGTTCCTGCTGAGATTTCTCAAGACACATTCGACGGGGATA
>DATENN010000018.1:0-2762 GCA_035275045.1 Pyrinomonadaceae bacterium | reverse complement strand
GGAAGCTCAACGCCGCTTTTGGCCGCCGTCACTGCCATCGGAATTTTCCTTGCGTGCAACGTCACCCAATTCGCTCAGGGCGATTTGCCCGCGCGTTCCGGCCACGTCAACGATTTTGCGCGCGTACTGGACGACGCTACTCGAAAGGACTTGGAAGAAACGCTGGAGAATTTCAAACAAAAAACGGGAATTCAATTTGACGTGGCGACAGTAGAGACAACGTCGGGTCAGGACATCGCCGAATTTTCGCAGCGGCTCGCGCAGAACTGGAAACTGATTGGGCGAACTGCGAAGGGCAAGAATGTGCTGCTGGTGGTTTCAGCTAACGATAAGACTTCGTTTACGCAGTTCAGCAGTGGCGTTCCAGCCAAGCTACCTGAAGGCATCTTTGGCGACATCGGCCAGCGGCTCAAAACTTATCTCGCGTCGGATCGCACGGCTGAGGGCGTGACCACGATTGTTCAGTACTTCGTTTCCGCAGTGGCGCGAAGCCAAAACTTGGATCCCGATTCGTTGAACGCTGCCGTCGCCGTTGCGAATAATAATCCGAGTCCCGCTGTTTCAGCTGCGGCTGAAACTCCGTCGCCCGCACCCGCGGAAAGCCCGACGACGGCCGCCGACACGCCGCCGCCCACAGTTGCCGCCACGCCGTTAAGAAGCAACGCCGCCTCGCGGACCGACAATCCCGCTTCAGATACAGATGCGGCAGACGAGTCGGAAGAAGTGGAACTGACTCTTACAAAGCCGGCTGCAACTCGGATTACCCTGCTGAAAGATTTTATCGACACGCATCCGGACTCAACTGTGAAACATCGCGCTATAGAGTTGCTGATCAGCTCGTACGCGACGTATGGCGACGAGTTATTGCGCGGCGGTGACGGTCCAAGGGGAATCGAGCAGTTGATGTTGGCGATTACTGAAGCGCCGCTTGACGCTTCTGAGAACCTGTTTTCGCGAGTGATAGCGCAGATTCCGCTCAACCTATATCTGCGGAGCGAAACAACCGCTGCTGACAGGGCGGCCCGTAGCATTGCTGCGAAGTTCGGCAACGATCCGAAAAAATTATTAGCGGTGGCGTCATACTACGTGACGTTGGAGCGTGGTGATGAAGCACGGCAACTCGTATCTCAAGCTTTACAGCTCGCGCCGCAATTAGCTGAGGCACATCAAAGCATGGCGATGGCGCTGCACATCTCATTCCGTCTGACCGAAGCTGCCGATGAGTACAAACGTGCCTTTGAACTCGATCCCAATTTGAAAGGCATCCGCCGAAATCTTGCTGATTTGCGGCGCGCGCTTGGCAAAGATGAAGAAGCCCTCGGGCTATACCGTCAGCAACTGGCGACCGATCCAACTGACAAAGGCGCGCGTGCCGGCGCCGTCATTTCTTTGCTGAACCTGGGGCGAAGAGACGAAGCGAGGGCGGAACTTGACTCGGCTTTGAAGGCTGATGCAGCGAACCTGCCGTTGCTCGCATCGACGGCGTATTGGTTCGCGGCGCACAACGAACCTGAGCTGGCGATTGCCCTGGGCACTAAGGCGGTGCAGGTGCAACCACGTCATGCATGGTCGCAAATTGCAGTCGCGCGCGCCCTGATTGCGCAAGGCAATCCGCTTGAGGCGGAACGCGCCATCCGTTTCGCGCGCAGTTACGCAAAATTTCCTACGCTTGATTATGAGTTAGCGAATGCGCTGGCCGCGTCCGGCCTTTTCGAAGAAGCCGCCGAAGTGCTCACGCAAAAATTCCGCATCAAGAATAATCAAATCGAGACTTTGCTTGGTGGTCATGTTCCAGCCACCGGTTCCAGCTTTATTGAATTGCTCGCGCCAGAACGCCAGGGCAGCATTCTTCAATTGGCGTCCCCGGATACTGAAGCGAACGCAAAAATTCTAAAAGACTTGTTGATGTTTGCGACCACCATCAATCCCGTCGATGGGGGAAAGGTCAACGAAGCGGCGGTCGTGGCAGCAGCAAAAGAATTTGCTTCCGGTAATGATGCAGCGCGCGCGCATCGCGAGTTGTATGTCGCCAGCCGCTTATTGCAGAAAGGAATTGGTTTTCAGACCGCGTTTGAATTGGCAACGGATGCGCGCACCTATGCCGATGCTGCTTTGACGGTTCCAGCTTTGGCATTAGCCGTCCAGGCTGATGAGTATCGTGAAGCGCGCGCGCGAGCCATCGCCGCCGGCGGGACACCCGACGTTCCCGAAGCGCCGCGTAACTTACTCACAAACCTTTTGCGTGGGCGCATCGAAGACATTTCCGGCTGGGCCCTTTTCAACTTAGACAAAACCAAAGACGCAATTGATCACCTGCAGCGCGCTGTGAACATCCTGCCGCCGGGCACGCCCGCACGCCGCATTGCGCTGTGGCATTTGGGCGCGGCGTTTGAGCAGGAGGGAAATACCGAAGAAGCACTTTCCTCCTACATCAATAGTTACAATGCAGGCGAGCCGGACTCGTTGCGCCGTTCGGTGATTGAGAAACTTTACCGTCGCGCGCATGGCTCGCTTGAAGGTCTTGAGGAGCGAATTGGAAAGCAACCGGCAGCAGCGAGCGATAGTCAATCCGCGAACACAATATCGCCCGCGCCAGCGCCGGCAGTGACACCCGCGCCAGAGGCAGTGGCGCCGACGCCTGCGCCTGCGGTTGAGACGCCCGCATCCACGCCGGAACCCAGCCCAACACCCGCGACTGAAAACAAACCGGCGGAGGCTAACTCACCAGCGACGCTAATAGTGAGCGGCACGATACGAGACTC
>DATENN010000017.1:0-12524 GCA_035275045.1 Pyrinomonadaceae bacterium | reverse complement strand
GCGCCGGTAGTATTCATTCATGGCATTGGCGCAGGCGCCTCAAGCTTTATGTGGCGCAAGAATTTCGATGGGCTGGCAAAAGACTTTCGCGTTTTCGCGTTTGACTTGCTCGGCTTTGGACTGTCCGATAAGCCGGCCTCTGCTTCTTATTCTGCGGACTTGTACGTCGAATTAATTGCCGACTTTCTCAAAGACGTCGCCGGCCATCCAGCGAAGATCATCGCGAGTTCGCTCGGCGCCGCTTACGCGATCCGCGTTGCCGACGAACATCCTGAGTTGGTAAGCGCTTTGATTCTTAATGCGCCGACAGGATCAGATACGCTCAGTCGCAGGCCGGGAATGGCCGGCGCTGCTTTTTATGGATTGCTGCAATCACCCGTGCTTGGCACCTCGTTCTACAACGTGATGGCGAGTGAGCGCAGCATTCGCGACTATGCGCGCGAGAATCTTTTTTACGATCATGAGCGGGTAACCGACCGGTTAGTAACAAACCTCTACGCGACCAGCCATCAACCCGGCGCACAACATGCAATCGCCGCGTTTCTTTCCGGTTATCTGAATACAGACACGCGCGCGCCGTTTGCGCGATTGACGCAACCGGTACTTTTGGTTTGGGGAAAACAGGACGCCACCACGCCGATCGAAAAGCGGGTCGCGTTGCTTGAATTGAATGAACGCGCGCGTTTGGAGATCTTTGATCGCTGCCGCATGATGCCGGAACAAGAACATCCCGAACAATTCAACGAACTGGTGCGAGACACGTTTCGCGACAGTAAGTTTAGAGTTGCGGCCGAACGGCGATAGCGCCGTGCAATGATCGTCTAAAACTTTTTACTACTGCCTTACAAACTTCTGGTGTTAAAGGTATCGCCCTGCCGCAGGTCGCCTGTTTCTAATCCTTTTCGGAACCAACGAATCCGCTGTTCTGAAGTCCCATGCGTGAACGAGTCCGGCACCACATAACCTCGGGTTTCCCGCTGTAAACGATCATCACCAACGGCGCTGGCCGCGTTCAGTGCTTCCTCGACATCGCCTTGCTCAAGCAGACCCTTCTGTTGCGCGTAATGAGCCCACACGCCGGCATAAAAATCTGCCTGCAACTCAAGTCGAACCGAAAGTTGGTTGGCTTCCGCTTCGCTCATTCGTTCACGCATTGCGTCTATGCGATCCATTGTGCCTAGCATGCGCTGAACGTGATGACCGACTTCGTGTGCAATGACATAGGCTTGCGCAAAATCGCCCGGCGCCTGAAACCGTGACTGCAATTCATCGAAAAAATTCAAATCCAGATATAGTTTTTGATCGCCGGGGCAGTAAAAAGGACCGACTGCAACGTCCGCCAGGCCGCATGCCGAATCAACCTGATCGGCGAACAAAACCAGCGTTGGCTTTCGATATTGCCGGCCATTTTGTTGGAAGATATCGGTCCAGACGTCCTCAGTACTCGCCAGAACGGTGGCCGAAAATTGTTTCGACTCTTCCTGACGCGGATCAATCGGCCGGCTTGTTTGCGTTCCCGCCGATCCGTCGTCAACCGGCGCTTGCTGCAAAAGCTGGCGCGGGTCAGCGCCCATCAGCAACGCGATAACAAGCAGAACTATACCGCCGAGTCCACCACCGACTGCCATACCGCCGCGCGACATGCCACGGCGATCTTCGATGTTCTCGCTTTGACGCTCACCTCTCCAACGCATATGCGACGCCTCCGATTAAGATCAATTCAGTTGAGGGGAAAGCAGAGTCTAGCGCGAGGGGATTTCAAAAATGTTCCAGGAGCTGGGCCAGCGACTCAATGTAGATATCGGCTTGAGCATGCTGCAACTTCCAGCTCGTGGGATAGGAACTGCGTACTGCAACCGTCAAGAGATTTGCGCGCTTGCCCATCTCGATATCTTCGGGAGTATCGCCAATGTATGCCGCCGAAGCGCTGTTGGCGCCTAGTGCCTGGAGCGCAGTTTCCAGACCTTCGGGGTGTGGTTTTTTGTTCGTCATCTGTTCGTTGCAGACAACGATCTCAAACGCGGCCTCGAAACCAAACGATCGTATTTCCCGATTCACTCGACAGTCGTTGCCGCTGCTGACGACGCCGAGACGATAACCCTTTTGGCGCAGAGTGGCTATCGCATCCATCGCGCCGGGAACCAGCTCAGCGCTCAATTCATCGTAATGTTTCACCCACAGGTCATCAGCTATCTGCCACTTCTCTTTCGGCAATCCAAGGGCCTCGTAAGTGGAATACCAGTTAGGTGAGTACGCTTGCTCATAGACCTTGCGATCAAATGTTTCACCTAAGGTCGCAAAAGATTTCTCGTATGCCTGCAATCCAAGGTCAGCCGAATCGACGATGGTGCCGTCCCAGTCGAAAAGTAGCGTATCGATTGAACCAGTCTGGGCGCTCATCGAAAAGCTCAATCAGCAATTGCGACGGTCAATTCGTGCAACGGCGTGGAAACCTCGAGATCTGTTTCAGTCGAGCACGGTCGATTTACCGGCTGATACAAAATGTCGCGTTGCTGCGGTTCGAAACCAGCTTCGCGGATCAGGTAACGCAACATCGCTTCATCGGCGCGATTGTGCGCGCCTGCCGCTGAAACTACATTCTCTTCTATCATGATCGAACCCATGTCGTTGGCGCCGAAACGCAACGCGACTTGGCCCAGTTTCAATCCCTGCGTCAACCATGAAGACTGAAAATTGCTGATGTTATCCAGAAACAAGCGTGACACCGACAGCATTTTCAAATAATCGATTCCGGTGGGTTCGTCTTTGATGCGACGACCCAAGGCAGTATTTTCTCGTTGAAATGTCCACGGGATGAAAGCTGTGAAACCACCCGTTTCATCCTGGAGATCACGCACCCGTTGCAAATGGCGGACTCTATGTTCAATCGTGTCGCCGATACCAAACATCATCGTCGCTGTTGACCGCAGACCAACTCGATGCACCGCCCGCATCACTGCGAGCCATTCGTCCGTGGTGCATTTCGTGGACACGCGCTTGCGAACTTCGTCGTCAAGTATTTCACCACCGCCACCCGGCAAACTGTAAAGGCCTGCATCTCTCAAACGACGCATGATCGTTTCGTAATCCAGGCCAGATATCAGATGGATGTTATGAATCTCTGGCGGTGAAAAGCAGTGCAACTGAAAAGTTGGATACTTAGCGTGTAATTGACGCAAAAGATCTTCATACCACTCGATACCAAAGTCAGGATGCAGGCCACCCTGCATCAGCACGCCGGTGCCGCCGAGTGCGATGGTTTCATCGATCTTCTTACAGATCTCATCAAACGTTCTGACGTAGGTATCGGGAGCGCCGGGCCGGCGATAGAAAGCGCAGAACGTGCAGACTACGTTGCAAACATTCGTGTAATTGATATTGCGATCGATTATGTAAGTGACGATGTTTTCGGGATGCTGCCGTTGGCGAATTACATCAGCCGCAGCGCCAATAGCAGCGACGTCATGCGATTCGAGTAGCGCCGTACAATCATCGGCATTCAATCGAATACCGGCGAGCGCGCGCTCAAGAAGTTGGCTTATGTCACTCATATTTTGTTTGAATACTAGCTTTTGCCTTCTACAAACTCAACGGCTTAAGACCGGGAATCAGACCGTGCTTCTGCGCCAACTGAAAGTACAGTTGCAAGCCTTTCTCCAGCTCGTCGTCCAAAAAAAAGGTAATGTTCTCAGTTAAATATGTCTCCAGCTCACTGCGCATTAGTTTCAAACGTTGTTCATAGTCGTCGATTATCATCGACCGGAGAGACAACCCTTCTCTGCACGCGTCCACAAAGTCTATTCCGGGCTGATTTTTCTTCGTCGGTGTCATCCACATCGCGAAGACAAATCCGAGCGCAGTGAAATCGTGCCACAGGGCGGCGAGGTCCCAAACGCGTAAAGTGCCACGCGCAAACGTCATCGCCGGGTCCCCGATTATTAGCGAAGCATCGCTCTCACGCAGCATCTGCGTCACATCGGGTGAGCGCACTTGCCAGTCCGGTTCAAACCCCAAAAATTCTTTGAAAATGATCTTGACGAGCGTGGCCGAAGTTCGCGAAGAATCATCAAGCGCCACACTGCGAATCTTTTTAAGGTTGTTCAGCCTTGATACCAGAACCACGCTGCGCACTTTTTGGCGAGAGCCAACACATACACCTGGAACCAGTGTGGCGCCGTCTATTCTCTGGTACTCAATCGCAGGTACCAACGCGAAATCGACTTCGCTTCTTTCAAGCAGTTGCGCGCACTGCGACGGGACGGCGTCTATCAGCGTTACATCATTTTTGTGGCTTCCATGTTTGAAGCTCCAAATCAACGGGGCCGTGTTTAGGTAACTTGATGCCGCCAACCGAACTTTTGTTTCGCTCACCGCCTGGTCCTTTAAAGTTGTGTTAATGTCGGTTGATGCTAACGAACGCTTTTGCGTATCGCAAACGATGGCGTTGACACTGTCGAAAAGCCGCGATTACGATGCGCCACAGCCGAACGTCGTTATGAAACTCTACGATATCAGTGTGCGACTCTCAGCAGCGACGCCAGTGTATCCCGGAGATCCGAAGGTTGAAATCAAACCCTGGTTGCATTTAGACAAGGGCGACGCGACTAACGTTTCATTGCTGAGCTTGAGCGCGCATTCAGGCACGCACGTCGACGCACCCTCACATTTTTTTGCCGGCTCGCGCAAGGTCGAAACATTGTCACTCGCAACGCTCATCGGCGAAGCGCACGTTGTTGAATTACCCTTGGACCGGCTTAGCATTGATCTGGATTTCGTCGACAAGAATTTTCCACAAGGCTGCCGGCGCTTGATTTTTAAGACACGCAACTCGGAGTTTTGGAACAATTCCGCAGGCGGGATTCGTACTGACTACAGTTATCTCGAACCGGAAGCCGCGGAACGCCTGGTTGCAATGGGAATTCAATTGGTCGGCATTGATTATTTGTCGATCGATAAATTTGATTCGAAATTTGCAGCGCATCGCGCATTGCTGGCTAATGACGTAATAATTTTGGAAGGCCTCGACTTGAGTCATGTGCCGGCAGGCCGTTATGAATTGATTTGTTTACCCCTGCGCATTGCTGAAGGAACCGGCGACGGCGCCCCTGCACGCGCGATTTTGCGCACCTTATAAGTGGTCGAGCAAAATAAGTCCAAACCTGATCGTGACTATCGCGAACGCGTCTACCGTATTGTTCGTTCCATTCCTCGTGGCCGCGTCATGACTTACGGACAACTGGCAGAGATTTTAGGAGACGGTTATACGCCGCGCACGGTGGGTTTTGTTATGCATGGTTCCGGTGACGAAACTCCTTGGCATCGCGTTATCAACGCACAAGGTGGCTGCTCAACAGGCAGAATTGCTCTGCCCTCTGACAAGCAACAGCGCATGCTCGAGGCCGAGGGTGTAGAATTCAACAGCCGTGGCCGCTGTGATTTGCAGCTGTACTTATGGATTCCCGGTCCGCGTGCTTCAAACACTCGTAAGCCGGCAAACAAGAGGAACTCCCGATGAACAGTGATCCGCTCGCTATACGCGCTCCATACAACGTCAGTCCGCCGCGCTATTCTGTTTCACATCAAATGGTGACTACGGCTTTTGAACTTCCAAATTTTCGTATTACTCAAAATCTGGGCATCGTGCGCGGCATTGTGGTGCGCTCGCGAAATATTTTTGCGACTATTGGCGCCGGTTTTCAGATGGTTGTTGGCGGCAACATCACAGTGTGGACCAAGCTGTGCGAGCAAACGCGCGCTGATGCTTTTGAGATCATGATCCAACACGCGACGGAAATTGGCGCAAACGCGATTATCGGCGCGCGATATGACGCGACAGAAGTAACTTCGGGTGTTACTGAGGTGCTTGCATACGGCACCGCCGTCATCGTCGAACCAACGACGGCGGGTTACCGATCATGAGTGCCGCGAATGTACCGGTCGAGCGCCTGCGATTAATAGAGCGTGCTATCGACCTGGTTCCTTACGCTAAACTACTGGGCATTAAACTGGATCATGTGAAGCCGGGCGAGGCCACTTTGCGATTGCCCGTACGACACGAACTGACGCAAAATCACGGAGTAGTCCATGGCGGCGCGATCGCCTCGATAATTGATTCGGCAACAGCATTCGCAGTGTTAACCCTCATCGAACCTACTGAACGAGTGACCACTGTCGATTTGACTATCAGCTATCTAAGGCCCGCAACGGAAGGTGATTTAATCGCAACCGCGAAAGTCATGCGCCAGGGCCGGCGTCTTTTTTCCGTCACCGCAGACGCGATTGATCAGAAGGACCGCCTGTTGGCCACTGCGCTGACGACCTACATTAAGCTCTAAAGTCACAAAAAACCGCCCATTTTTGCGAGTAATTTCGCTAGACACATAGTGTTGATCTATGTAAAATGCTGTTGGCCTTCCTTCGAGCCGCTCCCCGACACGGTGTCCGCCCTCGCAAGCAGCCAAAAGTTCAGAGCCCTTCGGTGACCAACTCACCTATGTACTCCCTGTATCACTCCCTTCTAGCCCAGCATTCGCGCCAGTTGACGCCCGTCTCTTGCGCGAGTTCGACGATTGCGCAGCTACAGCGCTATTTCGAGGACGTGGTGCTCGAAAATAATCTTGCTGCGTTGGTTGTTGAAAGCTTACCCGCCTCGCCGGTTCGTCCTCCCCGCGATGTCACCCGCATAAAGGAACTGGATCAAGCCGCAAAGAATTTTTTCCTCTGGGTCAGTCCGGAAGACGCCCTCTCGAGCCTGGTATTAAGCCGAGGAAAAGAAAGCACCAACTCAGTGGTGTTTGAGCGCACCGAGTCGGATCGCACGTATGAACGCTTCGTGGTGATTGCGGACGCTCGCTTTTCTGCATTGCTCGCGTCGGTGCACAACGAAGAAAATGAAGACAGTTCGCGCGACCTGGTTATCTGGACGTTCGAACCGGACATTGTTTATTCGGCAGTCGAGTATTTGATGGCGCGTGTGACCGCGGAACATTCTTTTTACGCCAGCGCGTTTGCGAAGGCGGTTCGCGTTTCGATGCCGAAAGCAACCTCGTTGCAATTGACCTTGGGCGTTACGACAAAGTTGGCTCGGCTACTCCAGGAACAGGCAGAACGCGAAATCGCGGTCAATCGTTTGGCAACGGCGATTCGTAATTCGCTCGAGTTGGACAGCGTTTTGCAGACGGCTGCTGATGAAGTCGGCCGCGCGTTAAACGTGCAATCGTGCGCGGTCAGAGTCGAAGGCGCGCTGGTTGGCCGGCAGATGACGACCTACCACTTCCGCGACGACATTGCCGATAGTGGAGCACGCGCATCGCTGGTTACGGACGTCGATGCAATCAGTCAAAAACTAGCGGCATGTCCAAAGGCTTACGTAGTAGACGGTGATGCGACCTCGGCCGGACCGGTACTCGCGGACGCCGTAGTCCCCTTAATCTATCAAGGAAGTTTTGTAGGCCTCTTACTGGTTCGCTCGGACGATGTCACTCGCATCTGGGCCGAAAACGAACTACTGCTTTTGCATACTGTCGCCGATCAGTTGGCTGTAGCGGTGAACCAGGCTCACTTATTTGCTCAAATGCAACAACAGGCGCTGACGGATGGTTTGACTGGATGTTACAACCGCCGCTCCTTCGAATTACAGCTCGAACGTGACTTGCATTTAGCTACAAGAATGCGCCAGCCATTGTCGTTAATCATGCTGGATCTTGATCACTTCAAGTACATCAACGATCAGGCGGGACACGAAGCTGGTGATGAAGCGCTTTGCATGCTGGCGGACAACCTTCGCGCCGAATTACGCGCGGTAGATACTGCCGCACGATTCGGTGGTGACGAGTTCGTAATTATCCTGCCGCAAGCGAATGCTGAAGGCGCGACCCTGGTTGCGGAACGTCTGCGCCAGCGAATTGAAAAGATGGAAGTGACGGGATTTGGTCGTGCAACCGCGTCTTTCGGCGTGGCAACATTTCCTGCTCATGCTTCATCACGTGACACGCTGGTAGTCGCCGCCGATCGCGCTTTGTACAACTCCAAACGGGGCGGTCGCAACCGTGTCAGCTTGCCTGAGGATGACGAACCCGAGATATTGGTGGCACCGGTCGAAGTACCTGCCGAAGAGTTCGATATGACGGACGCTCTGCAACGTCTCTAAACATAACTCAGCCATTTTTCGCTGTGCCTTCTGGCGTCCAGCTTAAAAATCGCGCATCATAACCTTTCGCTCTTACATGAAGGTTCTGGTTCGCGATTTTTTTCGCATGAACGATCTCAGGAAATTCGCGCGTTATTTTCTTCCGTACAAAGTCTCGCTGATTGTAGGCATCGTCTGCATTCTGGCGAGCGTGCTTTTCAATCTCTACATTCCCTTGATCGTCGGTCAGGCAGTCGACGCGAATTGGTCGCAGATTTCCTGGCGCTTACTGACGTTGGCGGCGTTAAAGGTACTCGCGTTTAGCCTCCTCAGTGGCACATTCCTGTTTCTGCAGCGCCGGATTTTGATCGGGATGTCGCGCAAAGTTGAGTACGACGTGCGGCGGGACTTCTATGCGCACCTCGTCGATCAACCGCAGTCATTCTTTCAGGACCATCGCATCGGTGACTTGATGGCGCGCGCGACCAATGACTTGGCGGCGGTGCGTCAACTAGCCGGACCGATGATCATGTATACGCTGCAGACCGTTTTCGTGGTCGTTATCGTCATGCCGCTGATGTTCACGATCAACTGGCGCCTGACATTGTTATTGCTGGTGCCGATGCCTCTCGTGTCGTTGACGGTCAAATACTTTGGACAGCAAGTACACACTCGGTTTGAGAAGATCCAGGAATTCTTTTCGCAGATCACGGCCCGAGCGCAGGAAAACTTTACTGGCGTGCGCGTGGTCCGCGCGTACGCACAGGAGGGCGCTGAAATTGCCGCTTTCAACGAACTCAATCGCCAATACGCCGAACGTAATTTAAGTCTTGTGAGAATCGACGCGCTGATGCGGCCGTTGATGACGTTCCTGATTGGCATGGGTTTCGTGCTGATCATATGGGTGGGCGTTCCTTCCGCGATTCGAGCCGACATCAGTGTTGGACAGTTCACTGTTTTCAACATGTACTTGTTTCGTTTGATCTGGCCCCTGATTGCGCTTGGGTATGTCGTCAACCTTTATCAGCGTGGCACCGCCAGTCTCAAACGAATGAATGCAATCATGGCGATTGAGCCGACGATTACTGATTCGCCCAGCGCGGTAGACAAAGCACCGCAAGCAGGTGAGATCGAATTTCGCGACCTCACTTTCAGTTATAAGCCCGGCGAAGAACCAATACTGCGCGATATCAATCTTCGCATCGCACCGGGACAGACGATTGCCTTCGTAGGCCGTACCGGCAGCGGCAAGTCAACCCTAGTGAACTTGATTCCCCGAGTTTCCGACGCGCCAGAAGGTGCGATCCTGATCGATGGTATCTCCGTCCGGGCCTATCGACTGCAACGATTGCGTTCGGCCATCGGTTACGTCCCACAGGAAACATTTCTGTTCAGCGACACGTTGGCTGAGAACATCGCATTTGGAGTCGAAAATGCCGATCGCCGTCAAATTGAGTGGGCGGCAGATGTGGCGGGATTGATGGAAGACGTGGCCGGTTTCCCGGACGGCTTCGACACTCTGGTCGGTGAACGCGGTCTGACGCTGTCAGGCGGACAAAAGCAACGAACCGCCATCGCTCGGGCGGTGTTGCGCGAACCGACGATTTTGATTCTTGACGATGCGTTGTCTTCTGTTGACACCTACACGGAAGAAAAGATTCTCGGCAAACTTCGCGGAGTCATGCGCGGTCGCACGAGTCTGATCGTTTCGCATCGCATTTCAACGGTGCGCGACGCGGATCTAATCTGCGTGCTCGATGAAGGCCGCATCGTTGAGCGTGGCACGCATGACGAGCTGCTCGCGCGAGGTGGTGAATACGCGGCGCTTTACGAGCGACAACTATTGGAAGAAGAACTGGCGGCAACTAACTGATGTCAACGGCGGTAAAACAATTTCACGAAGAAGAAGCGATCGGAAAAACTTACGACTTCCAGGTCGCGCGCCGGTTGCTCCGATACCTGCGGCCCTATATGCGGACGCTTGGGATCGCGCTTTTGCTAACTTTTGTGGTCAATTTATTGGGAACTCTGCAGCCGAAGTTTACTCAGTATGCGATTGATTGGCATATTCTGCCGCGCAAATACAGCGGTTTGGGATTACTCGTTGGTCTGTATGTGCTCGTGCAATTTTTGCGCCTCGTGTGTTCTTACTTTCAATCCGTGATGCTGAACACAGTCGGGCAGTACGTGATGTTCGACATGCGGCGCGAGCTCTACGACAAACTCCAGCATCAGGAAGTCGCTTATTACGATCGCAATCCGGTGGGACGCATCATGACGCGACTGACGAGCGACGTTGATGCGCTTAACGAGCTGTTCACCGCGGGCATAACTGATCTCCTGGGCGACCTCGTCATGATCGTAGCGATCATCGCCGTGATGCTTTGGATGGACGTCCGGCTGACGCTCATTACTCTGTTGACCGTTCCGATGTTGTGGGCTGCAACCACCTGGTTTCGCAAAGGCGCGCGCAAGGGCTATGACATGGTGCGGACTCGTATTGCCCGCATCAACGCATTTTTGCAAGAGCATTTTGCGGGCGCGCAAACGGTCCAGATCTTCAATGCTGAACGGAAGTCGCTTAATAAGTTTGACGAAATAAATGCAGATTATCGTAAAGCCAACATCGACACGATTTTTTTCTACGCGGTCTTTTTCCCGCTTGTCGATCTGATCGGCGCCGCCGGTATTGCGCTAATTATCTGGTACGGCGGTTATCGCGTAATGCAAAACTCGCCGGGGCACACGGTACTGACGCTCGGTGGACTGGTCGCTTTCATTCAGTACTCCGGTTTTCTGTTTCAACCGATCCGCGACATTTCCGATAAATACAATGTGCTGCAAGCCGCGGTCGTTGCTTCGCATCGCATCTTTCGCACCCTCGACCTACCGCTCGCGATTGTTACGCCTGAGAAGCCGTTAAAGACGGGCCGCGCCACCGGTCATATCGAATTCGAGAATGTTTGGTTTGCTTACAATGACGAAGACTGGGTGCTTAAAGACGTTTCGTTCAACGTCGCGCCCGGACAATCGATCGCGCTGGTTGGTCATACCGGCTCAGGCAAAACCACCATCACGAATTTATTAATGCGTTTCTATGATGTGCAACGAGGGCGAATTTTGCTGGACGGCGTCGATTTGCGCGAGTGGGACTTGCAATCGTTGCGTGAGAATTTCGCGGTCGTGCTCCAGGAGATCTTTCTCTTCAGCGGCACGGTCGCGGGTAACATTCGTCTCGGCCGCGAAGATATCACCGACGAACGCGTGCGCTGGGCCGCGCATGAAGTGCGCGCCGAACCCTTCATCATGCGGCTCAAAGAAAACTACCAGTCAGAGGTAAAGGAGCGCGGCGCCGGATTATCAGTTGGACAAAAGCAACTGATCTCGTTTGCGCGCGCACTGGCTTTTGATCCTGCGATTTTAATTCTTGACGAAGCAACCAGTTCGATCGATACCGAGACTGAACAACTCATTCAGCAGGCAATCGATCGCGTCATGCGCAATCGCACGTCGATTGTGGTCGCGCACCGGCTCTCAACCGTTCAACGAGCAGATCAAATCATCGTTTTACATCACGGCGAAATTCGCGAACAAGGCACGCACCAGGAATTGTTGACGTTGCGCGGTCTGTACTGGCGGCTTTACAAACTTCAGTACGCGGACGGCTCGCGCGGCACCGACCGAACGTTGGCGGCCGTCGACGAAGTAGCCCTTCCGCGCGCCGGCAGTGTTCAGCTCAGCGAATAGGTTCGTGCGCAAAAGATTCGCGCGCCCGCTCTTCTGGATTCTGTTGGAGTTTGACGGTGAAAAGTACAGGGCCGTTTTAATTGTGCGTTCGCGTCAGCTCGTGGCCCGCAAAGCAGATTGCTGCCGGCCAACTGAGTAAATTCATATCAACATCTCAGCGGTATACTTTTGCTAATGGTTTAATCCGATTATTTCGTTTATCTGGTTCGAGGAGACATCATGCGCAATCGAAAACGCAATCATGAAAAGGTATCGCTAATCGATCTTAGCGATGATGAATTACTGAAGCGGTATCGAGACAGCATTAAAGACACGCAATGGTCGCCGGCAAACTATCGCAAGGAGATGTTTTGGCGAAGCCAGGAGCGAAACACCAACGCATATAATCGTTGGACTTCGATTATCGCATTTGCAACGTTAGTGAATACGATAGCGATCATCGTGCAGTTGCTGAAGAGCCTTAACTGGCTATAACGGCAAGGGCGCGGTGGGAGGAGCAGCCGGCAGCGCGGGCCGAGCAGCCAGAAGTAGGCAGGGCAGGCGGCCAAGGCAGCTCTTCGCCCTTAGCAGTGAGCATCCCGTATTCAGCCCTTAGCTCTTAGCTCTTAGCTCTTAGCTCTTCGTCCTTCGCCCTTCGCTCTTTGCCGCC
>DATENN010000016.1:0-4023 GCA_035275045.1 Pyrinomonadaceae bacterium | reverse complement strand
GCTTGAAGTGTCGAGACGGCGCCAAACCCGACTTCAAGTAACTTGTTGGATCTGCGATAGGGGGAAAACGTCGAAACGATTTCATCGAGGCGGTGCGAAATAAAGCCAGGCACCGTCAGATTGCCTTCATCGTAATAATTTTCGTAACGCTCTTTGTTCGTCGATTGGGGAAGTTGTTCTGTATACAACGTGCGACACGATTGGCAGATGACGAGCGGAAAATCATTTTTATCCCCGGCTTTGCGGCCGTTCATTTCGCCGCAAGCGGGACAATGTCGCGGTCCGTTGTCCGTCTTATTTTTCTCCAACTATTCCCGCCTGCGCCTTAAACTTCAACGCACTAGTTGTCGCGCTTCCAACTGTGCAGTCGCATGCGCCACTTGATCTTTTGCAGTTTGTTGTTGCACCCACGAAAGCAGATCTTTAATTCCTTCTTCGAGCATCACGCGAGGCTGGTAGCCCAGTAATGCTTTTGCCCGCGAAATGTCGGCGACGCAGTGGCGAGTGTCTCCCTCACGATATTTGCACGTGATCTGCGGTTGGATATTTTTATTTAGGCCGGTTGCCAACAATCCTGCTACGTCGCGAATCGAGGTAGGCCGTCCGGTACCAATATTAATTGGAACGTAATTGCCGCTGTTGGTCTCCAGCGCCAACAAGTTCGCTTCAACGATGTCACTGACGTGAACGAAATCGCGCGTTTGCCCGCCATCTTCAAATATTAACGGCGGCTGATCATTCAACAGTCGGGAACTAAAAATTGCGCATACGCCGGTGTAAGGATTCGATAAAGCCTGCCGTGGCCCGTAAACGTTGAAATAGCGCAACGCAACCGTAGGCACGCCATAAGCACGACCCAACACCAAACACAATTGTTCCTGAGTTTGTTTTGTCACTGCGTAAACGGACGTCGGAAATAGCGGTTTATCTTCGCGAGTTAAAGACGGCGCCATTTCTTTCTCGCAGATCGTACAGCGCAATTCCCAACGCCGCTCTATCAACTGATCGTCATCTCGCAGTTGCGGGTAAGCCGAGCCGCAGGTATCGCATCGATAACCGCCCTCACCGTAAATTGACATCGACGAGGCAACTACCAGCTTCTTAATACGAGTACGCAGCTTAAGAACGCTTTCCAGCAATACCGCCGTCCCCAAATCATTGGCGGACACAAAGCGGCCGGGTTCGTACATGGACTGGCCGATGCCCACTTCCGCCGCTTCATGAAAGACTGCATCAATTCCTTCCAAAGCTTTTGCAACAACGGCAGTGTTGCAAACTTCACCTTCGATAAATTCGGCCGCTGGATTTAGAAATTCAGGCTTGCCGGTCAAGTGGACCTGCGGCACTAACGAGTCGAGAATGCGGACGGAGTGCCCGCGGTCGACCAGTGCGTCAACCAGATGCGAGCCGATGAAACCGGCGCCACCCGTAACCAAAACATTTAGCTTTTCCAAACAGCTGCATCCTTCCCGATTGTTCAAGAACTCAACCGCACATCTTTAAGATATCTGTTGTCGGGCCGAATCCCGAACCACGGACTGCCATAATTCAAACACGCGAGGCGCCTGCCTCTTCGCTGAATATTTATTTTCAACCGTTTCGCGCCCTGCACGACCTAACCGCGCACGTAAATCCGGAGAAGTAATCAGCAGCGTTAGTTTATCCAGCCATTCTTCTTCTGAAGATGCTAGAAACCCGTTTACACCATCCTCGATGATCTCGGTGTTTACTCCGACTGGAGAGCAAATGACAGGAATTCCCAGGGCCATAAACTGTAATGCTTTTAGGCCGCACTTCCCTTTGCTCCAGTCATCATCCGGCAACGGCATCATCCCTATATCGATCCCCTTTAGATCGTCTAATTCGGTTTCAGCGCGCCATTGCATCGCTTCCAGTTCAACGCCTTCCAGATGGTAAACCGGAGTTCCAATTACCCGTAATCGGAATTCAATCTGTTGCGCGAGCTTCTGCAAAATCGGGCGGAGAATGTCGAGGTGCTGAACAGTACTGAAGCTACCGGTCCAACCTATGGTTACCGGACCACGCGTGCACCTTTGCTGCTGCGCAACATACCTGTCCGTATCAATCGTCGTCGGAATAATCGTTACGTTCGGGTTAACCTGGCACGCATAATCGGCGAGGTACGGATTGCCTGCCATTACGTGATTGGATAGCCTGCAAATGGTTTTGACTTTTGACGCGAACTTCAAATAACTGAAATATCCGTTCGTCGGACTACGATACGAGACAAAAACCGCGTCATCGAAATCAAAAACCATTGGCACGCCGGCCTTATGAATCCAGCGCTCGAAAACTGGTGGACCAAGTAGCGCGGCCTCGCGAAAGACGTAAACAAGATCGTAATTCTTCGCCTGGTGAACCGCCGCAGCACGCTGAGAAAAACTTGCAGCGATCAGCGCCATTTTTCGAGTGCGATTACCGGCCTGATGAAGAATTGAATGAAGCTCTTCGGATTCAAATGGCGCGTAAGTTATCTCGACACCGCGACTACGCAGGAAGGGCTCCCACTGCTCAATCCGATGCCGCTGGCCTGGTGAAGTGTCGTAAGTGCTTGGGACTAAAGCGAGGACTTTCACTTAAAATGCGCGCTCATGCAGAATCAAACATCGGTGCAAGTCAACCTGAGCACCCTTTGTTTGGACCTAAAATTATTTGCATTTCAGTTTAGTCACACGGGGTTAATTCATGCAAGTTTGCGCCAGAAAGCGTTTTCCTAAACGCCCAGACAAACGATCCGGATTAGGATTTCGTCACACTCAAACTGCCATTTTGAATAGGGCGGTCAGCATTGGATCAAGAGTGCGGAGCATTAACGAATGAGCGCAAACTCATTATCACGCAGGATGCTGAAAAGGCTCCTGTATCCGTTGCTGAACGACACCAGCTATAAGTATTTCCAGGCTGTGGCAATGTCATGGGACATTAGGCGCGGCGCCTGGACTGAACCCGAACTCGAGCTACTTAAATTTGCGGTTAAAGACGGCGACGTTGCGTTGGATATCGGCGCAAATTTTGGACTCTACTGTTACCACCTTGCTCCGCTCGTGGGACCGACGGGCGCTGTTTTCGCTTTTGAACCGGTGCCGTTCACGTTTAGCACATTAAAGTTGGTGGGCCGACTGCTGGGCTTTCCGAAAACTGTGAAGTTGATACCAAAAGGGTGTGCAGATCGCGACCAGACAATTTCATTCGTCGTGCCGGTACAAGCTTCCGGCGCTCAGGTCTCGGGTATGGCGTATTTAACCGGCCGGAACGACGATCGCAGCGGTAAAGAAGTCCAGGTTCGTTGGGATGCGACCAAAACAGTTACCAGCGAGGCTGTTGCACTTGACTCTTATCTTGGCGAACCAGGAAATCTATCATTGATCAAGTGCGATATTGAAGGCGCGGAACTACTGGCATTTCGTGGCGCTAAACGTCTAATCGAACACTATCACCCGACAGTAATTTGCGAGATCAACCCGTGGTACCTCGAAGGTTACGGTATTGCATTGGCAGAACTGACCGGCTTTTTTTTCGAAAAAGGATATTCGCTCTATAGCTACGACTGGGAAAAAACCGGAGAACTAGTGCTGATAGACGACTTGAATAATGTGGTTGAAGATAACTACTTATTTATTCATTCGCAACGACTCGATGATTTTTCTTCCATCTTGAATTGAGCGGCGCGGCTGGTAACCTGCCCTGGTCTACGCCGATGATTGGCCGGGCCTATTCTTGTAGGCAACCGCGGCTTGCACGGTAGCTGCCTGACGCAGCTCAAGGATGCGACGCTTTTTCTCCTCGCGTTTTTCCTGCATCAACACAAAGCCGACCGCTACGAAAATGAAGTAGAAGACCAGCAGCTGCGCCCGCTGGCGATACGCCGTGCCCACATTTCCCTGAAATACCGAATAAGCAAGCGTAAGCATAACGGTGAAAATCAAAATAGGCGCAATCAATCGCAAGCGGTACTTAATCGTAAACCATAAACCCAGCACCAGCATGGGAAACGAAGCCCAC
>DATENN010000015.1:0-3080 GCA_035275045.1 Pyrinomonadaceae bacterium | reverse complement strand
CGCAGCCGGAAGTGAAATCCAGGAAAACTTCTGTGATCGAACACGCCAACGCCGTCCCAGTGAGAGCATCAGGAAAGCCGTAAGTAAAAAATTAACCCCAGCGCATGAGGCTGCGATGATGAAACTATGATCGCTGCTGATGTAGCCCGCGTAATACTCAAACTGAAAACGTGTGCCGCTGATGAACTGAACCAGAAAAGTGGTGGGCGCGAGAATCCAGCGCAGCTCGTTGACGTTCGCAGTTGAGTAGAACTGTTTCAGTGCGAGAGCACAAAGCAGAATGATCATCAACTGGGCGATGTTTCGGGCGCAGATTTTTGCAGTTAAGTGGTTCATCGAAAGCAAGTCTTTCCTCAAACGTGCGGCGAGGCCTGAGCTTCACCGCACGCGATGCCGGTACGCCGCCAATCACAGCGAGGACGTACTGATTCTGGTTTTGGTTAGATAATGCCGAACCAGAACAATCAACCCGGCAAGCATTGATAACGCCATTAACCACAAGAGCTCAGGTTCGCTTCCCACGGCCATATCGCTTACGCCAAGCGGCAAGGGCAAAGGCTGCTCGATGTCGTCCGTCGCGCCACCGGCATTAACAATCTTTTGTCGCACGGCGATGAACGACGTGTACTGCGTCAGCAGGTTGTACTTCAAACCAAGGGACGTGATCTCCTTGACCTGTTGATCCGAGGGTCGGCCGAATCCGTAGTCTGACAACTCAGCAATCCGCGACCTTGCCCACAAATAACGTAGCGCGCGATTGCTTTCATCCGGTTGAACTCCCGCAATGTTCAAGCTGGCAACATAATCTCCATGACCGGTCTTGCCGCGCAGTTCGAAACTGCCTGCAACTGGTCCACGCCACTTGCCGAATAAAATCACCGGACGCTGTGCGAGCAAGTCGGGCAGGTTCAGCGGGTGCACGTCGTACGTATCGAAACCGTAAGAGCGTATTTTTATATCGGCCAACACCGGCGTTTGAATGTATTCGCGAAATTTTTCTGCAGTCGCCGAAGCTTCCGACGGTTGCATAACGATGAACGGTTCGCCCATTCCGGCTTTCGCCACGCCTTCAATCAAGTAACGATTCACGGACGAACCAATACCAAAGGCGAACACGTTGCTCTCGTTCAAGTGCGCGCGGATGTAATCGAATACGCCCTCCTCACCGGATATGTATCCGTCGGTTACCAGCACCACGCTGCGCGATACACCCGCATTTCGCGGAAGATTCATTGCCTGTTGAACTGCCGGCAACAACTCTGTGCCGCCGCTGCCACGCTGTTGTTCAAGCAATCGAATCGCAGCGGCGATATTTTCCTGATTCGCCGCCAGCGATGCTGGTGCAAGCGCCGATGAATCGCCTGCGAACAACACCACGTTGAATAAGTCCGTGGGTCGCAGTTGGCCAATAAGGTTTTTCAGTAACTGTTTCGAAGTATCCAGTGGAAAGCCGTCCATCGATCCAGAAACATCAACGACGAAGATGTATTCGCGCGGCGGTATGTCATCAATTGAGACTCGCTGCGGCGGCTGCGCCATGTAAAGGAAAAAGTTCTCGTCTTCACCCTGATATAGCAGCAAACCCGAGGCAATCTGATTTCCGGCGAGACCAAAGTGCAGCACGAAATCTCGATTGCCCTGGAATGGATCGGTATCATCAAGGTCTACCTGCGCAACCGTTGGGCTTTGCCACTGAGGCACGACCTTGTGCGACGGACAGTTCAAATTTTGAATCGGCAAACCAGCCGAGATTCGAGCGGAAATGTGGAGCGCACTCGTTGGTTTCGTTCCCTGATGCAGGTAGGGACTGTGGACGAAACGATCTTCGTTCTTCGCGGACGAATCCTTTTCAGAAGAATAGCGCGGGCCGACGACGGTCGGATAGACAACTTCATAGATTCCGTCCGTCGGGACCAGCAGCTCTGTATAACGAAGTTCGATCTCGACCGCTTCACCGGGCATCAGATTGGCCAGACTCATCGAGAAGACATTCGGTCGATCCTGTTCGAGCAAAGACGCGCTTTTGCCTTCTTTTTTTGCCGCTTCAAATTCCTGCTTTGCTTCAACGCGTTCCTTAATCTTTGCGACGATAACGTCATCGCCAATGCGCATTTGCATTCCATAAACCGCGGCGCGCGTCGAGGCGGGGAAGACATAAGCGGCATTGATTGGTCGCGTACCTTCGTTACGATAGCTCTGCGTTACTTTTACGTCGGCGATTACGCCGGACACTGAGATGTCTACGTGCGTATCCTTAAGCGGTAACTGGTCGACCGCGGGGTCGCCTTGCACAAAAAAATACGGTGAAAGAGTTTTGTCCTCGGCTGGCGGAGGTGCGGGCATTTCCTGCGCGTGCTGCGTGCCCGAGAAGAACAACATTCCCGCCGCGATTAGCAAGAGACCTAGGGAAATAGTGAACAACTTCATTTTGTGGGTGGTCATGGAATTAGCTCCCGAACTAAGTTGAAGGCCAAACGCATGCCTTTCGTCGGTAGGAAATCCTATGTCCGGCTGACGAACGCCATAACGTTGCCGGCCACATACGCGCTGCCTATCAACCACACTGGTCCACACCCGGGCAGTGGCGTACCTCACAATGGCCGCGGTGTTAGCACTGGTTTGGCGTTCAGCTAAACCTCAGTTCCGGCAAAATGGCGCGATTTTCTTGACGAAATCGCGCGTGGGGCGTTTGATTGATCCTCGTCGTGGAATCAGGAGGAGGAATCCCATCATGACAAAGTTGGTCCTTTTCATTTTGTTGTCGCATCTGTTCGCCGTCGGGTGTCATACGCAATCACGCGAGTCGAATCAGTTCCGGGTCATACATTTGCCGGTGGGGCAAGAGCCGAATGTTGTGTTAACGGCGGATGTGAATGACGACCACAATCCTGATGTCTTAGTTTCGAATGGCGCCAGTGCGAATATGACTGTCTATATTGGTGATGGAAAAGGGCAGTTCGTGCAGGCGAGCGGTTCACCGGTTGGGGTTAGTCAGGAACCAAACGACCTCACGATCGCGGATCTTAATAGTGACGGCAAATTAGACGTCGCAATTGCAAATCACGGAACGAAAATCGTTA
>DATENN010000014.1:0-6575 GCA_035275045.1 Pyrinomonadaceae bacterium | reverse complement strand
CACCCGTCGACGCACGGCGTGCTGCGTCTTGAACTCGTGCTCGATGGCGAGATGGTTGTGAAAGCGACGCCCGACATCGGCTATCTGCACACCGGGATGGAAAAGCTCTTTGAATACAAGAAGTATCAGCAAGGAATCGTTATCACAGACCGGATGGATTACCTCAATCCGCTCGGCAACAACCTCGCGTACGTGATGGCCGTCGAGAAGTTGCTTGAGCTTGAAATTCCTGAACGTGCGCAAACGATTCGCGTTCTGTTCTGTGAATTACAACGAATCGCTTCGCATCTGGTCTGGCTGGGAACGCACGCGCTCGATATTGGCGCGATGACGGTTTTCTTCTACTGCTTTCGCGAACGCGAAAAGATTTTAAATCTGATTGAAGCGGCGTCGGGCGGCAGACTGACACCATCGTATTTTCGCATCGGTGGGTTGATGATGGACTTGCCCGCCGGCTTCGAACGTCGCGTGCAGCAGTTCCTCGATGGATTTCTTGAGTCGGTTGACGAGTTTCACACGCTGTTGACCGGAAACCGCATCTTTCAAAAACGCACGCAGGAGGTTGGTTATATTTCGGCGGAAGACGCGATTGACTGGGGGCTTTCCGGTCCCTGCCTGCGGGGTAGCGGCATTAATCTCGATGTGCGCCGCGCGAATCCGTATAGCGGCTATGAAAAGTATGATTTCGAAGTGCCGACTGAAGCAGGTGGCGATGTCTGGGCGCGTTACCTCGTGCGCATGCGCGAGATGAAAGAGTCACACCGCATCGTCGTTCAAGCACTATCGCGCTTGCGGCCGGGTCCGGTAAAGGCGGATGCGCCGAAGGTCGTGCTGCCGGATCGCGAAGCCATGAAGACGCACATGGACGCGTTGATTCACCACTTTTTGATCGTTGCTGAGGGGTTTGACGTGCCTGCTGGAGAAGTTTATCACCCGATTGAAGCTTCCAAAGGCGAGCTTGGCGTTTACGTCAAATCCGATGGTGGCCCCAAGCCGGCGCGCGTGCACGTGCGCGGACCCAGCTTCGTGAATCTTTCGGCCCTGCCGCAGATGACGGAAGGCGCGATGGTCGCCGACATCGTCGCGATCATCGGCTCGCTGGATATTGTGTTAGGGGAAATTGATCGGTAAAGCGGTCTTTGGTCTTTGGTTTTTGGTTTTTGTAGTCGCCCCGTACTCTGAATTGGCGCATAAGAACAACATCAAGTGCAAAAAGAGAAAGCACTAAGCACAGTACGATAATCAAAGACCTAAGACGAAAACCAAAAACCTAAACGAAAATGAGCACTCAATTCGTAAGCATCGAACCGCGTTCACAGCCAGTTGATCTGGGCGGCGAGATCGCGACCTTTTCGCCGGAGGTCGAAGCTGAAATCGATCGGCACCTCGCGAAATATCCGGTGATGCGATCGGCGATCCTGCCGTTGATGTTCATCGTGCAGCGGGAACGTGGCTATCTCGATGCTCCGGGCGTCGCTTACCTGGCAAAGCGCTTGAAACTGCGCATTACCGACATCTGGGAAGTAGCGACGTTTTATTCCATGCTCAACATTAAGCCGGTCGGTAAGTATCACATCCAGATTTGCAAGACTCTGTCGTGCAAGATCATGGGAGAGCCGGGGATTACCGATCATGTTTGCAGCAAACTGGGAATTAAGCCGGGCGAAACGACCGCCGACGGCAAGTTCACGGTTTCACTCGTTGAGTGCCTTGGCTCATGCGGCACCGCGCCGATGTTTCAGATCAATTTTGACTATCACGAAAACCTGACGGCGGCAAAGGTTGATCAAATATTGGATTCGTTGAGTTGAATCGGTCTTTGGACTTGGGTCTTTGGTCTTGGGTTGTTCCGAGCTGAAGCCAAACAAGTCAAAGCCGCCAAGACCAAAAGCCAAAGACTTAAGACCTAAAACGCAATGTTTATCGACGCCATCGGTTGTGAACCACTTCAGCTCGCGCGAGTGAATCTTGAAAACTCGCGCACCCTCGACGTGTATCGCAACAACGGCGGTTATCAGGCGCTCAAAAAAGTGCTCGACGGCATGTCGCCCGATGATGTCATCAACGAAGTAAAGAAATCCGCGCTTCGCGGCCGCGGCGGTGCCGGTTTCCCCACCGGAATGAAGTGGAGTTTCGTTCCTAAAGATTCGCCAAAAGAAAAATACGTAGTTTGTAACGCGGACGAATCCGAGCCCGGCACTTTCAAGGATCGTTATCTGATGGAACGCGATCCGCACATGCTAATCGAAGGGATGCTCATCGCCGCGTACGCACTGGGAGCGAAAACAAACTACATCTATACGCGTGGTGAATACCGTTATTTGATTGACATCATGGATGTCGCGCTTGAGGAGGCGCGCGCGGCAGGTCTGCTCGGCGACAAAATCCTGGACTCGAAGTTTTCGTGCGAAATCTACACCCACACCGGCGCCGGTGCTTACATCTGCGGCGAAGAGACTGCGCTGCTGAGTTCGCTTGAAGGCATGAGGGGTCATCCCCGCATGAAGCCGCCCTTCCCTGCTGTTTCAGGTTTGTATGCGAGCCCAACCGTGGTCAACAACGTCGAGACGCTGACCGCCGTGCCCGACATCATCAAGATGGGCGGCGAGGCTTACCAAAAACTCGGCACGGAAAAAAGCGGCGGCACAAAGTTGTGGTCCGTCTCGGGCCATGTCAATCGGCCCGGTGTTTACGAATTACCGATGGGCTATGACGACATGGAAAAGTTCATCATGGAAGATTGCGGCGGCATGCTGGGCGGCAAGCAGCTTAAAGCGGTCATTCCCGGCGGTTCGTCCGTTTACATCATGCGTGCCGATCAAATCATCGGCAAAGACGTGCGCATGGATTACGAAGGGATTGTCGCCGCGGGTTCGATGGTTGGCTCCGGCGGCTTCATCGTGATGGACGAGACAGTCGATGTATTTGAGTCCACGAAAAACCTGACTGAGTTTTATAAGCACGAGTCCTGTGGCTGGTGTACGCCGTGCCGCGAAGGCACCGATTGGCTGGTGAAGGTTTTCAAACGCATCGCCGCTGGTGAAGGTCGCCCGGACGATGCGCAATTAATGCTCGACCTTTGCGATAACATTGAAGGCAAATCGTTTTGTCCTTTGGGCGACGCTGCTGCCTGGCCGATTCAGTCGGCGATTAAAAGGTTTCCGGAAGATTTTAGAAAACATCTGACAAGTGAACCGCAAACAGTAAACTGATAACAGTGAATAGAAAACAGTAAGAGCGCCTTTTTTCTTCACTGTTCACTTTCCCTGTACCGTTCACACTAAAGGCCTATGGCCACTGAAGTAATCAAAGTAACGATCAACAGCAAAGAATTCGAAGTGCCTAAAGGCGCTCGTCTGATCGACGTGTGTCGCGATAAGGGGTTCGACATCCCCTCCTTCTGTTACTACTCCGACCTGGCGTTGCAAGCCTCGTGTCGCATGTGCCTGGTGCGCATCGAAAAGATGCCGAAGCTGCAAACCTCCTGCACCATCATCTGCACCGACGGCATGATTGTGACCACACAAAGCGAAGAGATTGAAAAAGCGCAGCGCTCGATGCTCGAGTTTCTGCTTGCCAATCACCCGCTCGACTGTCCGGTGTGCGATCGCGGCGGAGAGTGTGAGCTTCAGGAGATGACTTTCGATTGGGGTGGCCTGGAAGAACGATTCACGGAAAAGAAGAACTACCATCCCGAACGCTATCTGTCGCCGATGGTGGCCAACGATCCGCAGCGCTGCATTTTGTGCAAGCGTTGCACTCGCGTGTGCGACGAGTGGATGGGCGAAGATGCTATTGAAGCCGGCGGCCGCGGCGCCAACACTGTAATCGGAACGTACGGGGGCTGGCTCGACTGTTCTCAGTGCGGCAACTGCATCGAAGTTTGTCCGACCGGAACTCTACTTGACGGAACCTACCGCCATCAGGCGCGGCCCTGGGAATTGGCGCAGACGATTTCGAGTTGTACCTACTGTTCGGACGGCTGCGAAATGTCGCTCGGATCGCGTGCCGGCGAATTGATGCGAATCGTCGCCCGTGACCGTTACGTCAATGGGCACAACGGCGAGTTTCTTTGCATCAAAGGGCGCTTTGGTCATCCGTTCGTTAATCACGAAGCGCGGTTGCGAACTCCACTTATTCGCTACAAAAAAGGCGGCAAACTGATTCCAGCGACGTGGGATGAAGCCGTTCGTCACGTCGCAGACAGGCTCAGACAGACGTCTTCTGCACATGGTCCGGATTCCGTCGCTGTAGTTGGCAGTCCCCGCATCACCAACGAGGCTAATTACGCCTTGTGGAAGTTCGCTACCGAAGTCGCCGGCACAAAAACCTACACGGTCGCCGATGCTTTCACTCTTAAACCTTTCTTCGACAATCTGGGCGCGCCGCTCGCAACACATCGCGATATTCGCTTCGCAAAAACAATTTTGCTGATCGGTGGCGAGCCGGAAGAGCTACAACCGCTCACTGGAAGATATATTCGCCAGGCTGTCAGTAACGGTGCGGCTAAACTAATTGTCGTGAACAGTACGCCGATTCGCTTGCTGGAACATGCCGCGCAGTTCATGCATATCCGTCCGGGAACGGAAGACGCATTTGTCTGGGCGCTGGCAGATAACAGAAACGACGAAGCGGCTGCGCAGAAACTTGGCGTGGATACAAACGAGCTGGGCACCCTACGGCAAACGCTTAACGATACCGAGGGCGACATTGTCGTCATGTTCGGCGGCGAGCTCAGTCCCGCTGCGCAGGTCGTCGTCGCGCAACTGGGAAACACCTTCAGGGCCGATGGCCGTCGCGTCTTGTTGCACCCGTTGCCTCTTTATAACAACAGCATCGGCGCACTCGACATGGGATTGATGAATTCAGGACTGAGCGCGCCGCAGATTCTTGACGCTGCGGGTGATAGTGTTCGTGCGATGTACGTCGCGGGAAGTTTCCTACCGTCGCACTTGCGCGGCCGCGAAGAGGCTTTAGAAAAACTGGATTTCCTGGTGGTGCAGGAATTATTTGAAACGGACACGACCGCGTTCGCGGATGTGGTATTGCCCGCTGCGTCGTTCGCAGAAGTGGACGGCACGTTCACTAACAACGATGGCCTGGTCCAGCGGGTAAGACAATCGCTGCAACCGGTGCACCAAGCGAAACCCGACTGGATGATTACCGCCGTGCTGGCTGCGGAGATGGGAAAAGATTTCGGTTTCCAAATGTCAGCCAGCGCTGTCTTTCGCGAGATAGCCGAACGCGTTCCGGCATACGCAGGTCTGCGCTATCCCGTTTTGAAAGACGAATCTAATCCAGTGCAGGCGAAATATCCGATAGCTGAGAAGACTGACACGGCCCCTGCCCTCGAAGAGTTGAAGCAAACGGTGGCAGCGTTAACGGCGAACGAAAAGATCACGGTAACGCCGAACGTCGGTCACGAGCTGTTTAAGATTGGAACATTGACGGACAAGGTTTCCCAGTTTCATCTGCTGGCCGCGGGCAATCCGCGACCGGAAACTGTTCGCGTGTCGCCGCTTTATCAAATAACTGTTGATGCAAAGCTGCAAAGCGAGACGGCAATGTCAGGCGATTGAACGGCGTAACTGGCTTGCCGTTGGTTGTTCGTGGTCAGTCGTCAGTGGCATAGAGCGCGCCAGTTCATGTCTTTCAACTGACAACTGGCAACTGACAACGGACATGGCGATTTACGCGTAACGATCCACGAAAAAGATGGATTGGAATAATCCCTACATTCACTCAGTAACGCTGATCGTCGCGATTACGATCGCGTTCCTAACGATCATGCTGCTGGTCGCCTTTACAGTCCTGGCTGAGCGGCGGGTGCTCGCGTTCATTCAGGGTCGAGTAGGACCAAACCGTGTAGGCTTTGGTGGCGTGCTGCAACCGTTCGCGGACTTCATCAAGACCATGATGAAAGAGGATCTGGTTCCCGATCAGTCCACGCGTTTTGTTTTTCTCCTGGCTCCGATGATCGCGGTGGTTACAGCGATCATGACGTTGATCGTCTATCCATTTGGACCAACGATTACGCTTCCCTTTCTCGGCACGTTTCCCCTGGTCATTGCTCGTTTTGATGTCGCGTTGCTGTATGTCCTCGGCGTGACGTCGGTGGGCGTCTATGGAATCGCGTTAGCCGGCTGGTCGTCAAACAACAAATACAGTTTGATGGGCGGGCTGCGTTCGTCAGCGCAAATGATCTCGTACGAACTTGGGCTGGGCCTGGCGCTGATCGGTGTCATTCTGATTTCCGGAACGCTGGATATCTACAACATCGTTGAGCAGCAGTCCGGTTGGCACGGCATGCAGTGGAACATTTTTTATCAGCCGCTTGGTTTCATTCTCTACCTGATAGCCGCAATCGCGGAAACGAATCGTGTGCCTTTCGATTTACCTGAAGCTGAGACGGAGCTCGTCGCCGGTTTTCACACCGAATACAGCTCGATCAAGTTCCTGCTGTTTTTCAATGCTGAATATATAAACATGATCACGGTCTCGATGTTGGCAACGACTCTTTTCCTGGGTGGTTGGAATGGTCCGGGCGTGGCACAGTTTCCAATTCTGGGCGTAGT
>DATENN010000013.1:0-25346 GCA_035275045.1 Pyrinomonadaceae bacterium | reverse complement strand
GAGGCCGCACAGAAACTTTTGCAGCGACGAAGCATGCTGGAAAAAAAGATCGACCGGCAGGAAACTTTCGAGACGCATGTCTCCGATGCCAAGGTTCTCTTTGAGTTTGCTGAAGAGGACGAAGATTCGCTGAACGAGCTCCGCTCTCTTGTCGAGCGCCTCGAGCATGAGATTAGCGTCGCTGAAACTGAGATGTTGTTGAGCGGCGCGAACGATCAGCTTAATGCAATTTGCACCATACACCCGGGCGCGGGCGGAACTGAGTCCCAGGATTGGGCCGAGATGTTATTGCGCATGTATTTGAAATGGGCTGAACAGCGAGGTTTCAAAACAGAGATCATTGATTACCAGCCTGGAGAAGAAGCCGGATTGAAAGGCGTAACATTTCGCGTTGAAGGGGAGTACGCCTATGGATTGCTCGCTGCCGAAGGCGGCGTGCATCGATTGGTGCGCATCTCGCCTTTTGATCAGGCCGCGCGCCGCCACACCTCGTTCGCTTCTCTCTTTGTCTTTCCGGAAATCGACGAAAATATCGAGGTTGAGATCAACGAAAAGGATCTCCGCGTCGATACGTACCGCGCGACCGGCGCCGGCGGCCAGCACATCAACACAACGGACTCAGCAGTTCGCATTACACATATTCCGACGGGCATCGTGGTGCAATGTCAAAACCAACGTTCGCAGCACCAGAACCGTGCGGTCGCAATGCAGGTGTTGCGCTCGCGACTTTATGAACTTGAGCTGGAAAAGCGGAAAGCTGAAACCGCCGAGCTCGAGGCAAACAAAGCCGACATCTCGTTTGGATCGCAAATTAGAAGTTATGTGCTTGCACCTTATCAACTGGTGAAAGACACGCGCACCAAGTTGGAACGAGGAAATGTTGATGCAGTCCTGGCCGGTGACCTGGACGATTTCATAAAGGCGTATTTGCTTTCGAAGAAGGCAGCGTAAAGTCAGCACATTGGCAGTTCAGAGTAGAACTTTAGTTTGTTTACTCTGCATACGATCAACCTAAAAGTTGTACTCTGAACTTCTTGAACTTTGACGATGGCCACCACTGAGTTCGAAGAAAAACCTCGGGTAATCACGCCGCACAACACGCGGCGTAACGAGATCATCGCCATCCTGTTGTTGGCCATCGGCGTTCTGCTGGCGCTGTGTCTCGTGTCGGCCGCTTTTTATCCGAACGACCCTTCGTGGAACTCCACGGGCCAGGGCGAAACACACAATTGGGCAGGCGCTATTGGCGCGAACGTGGCGGCGTTATTGTTCCAATCGATTGGCATCGCTGCTTATCTAGTGCCCGTTTTGTTGTTGGCCGCTGCCTGGCGCAGATTTCGCACGCGCAGCATTCGCGCCCCGTTCTACCGGCTCCTCGGCTTGCTGCTATTGGTCTTGTCAGCCGCAGCTCTGCTTTCAATTTCTGGACTTCATCCGCTGTTTGATTCAAGTGTCGAACCCGGCGGCATGGCCGGCGCGCTGATTTCACGCGGTCTGGCGAGTGGACTGAATAACGCCGGCGCCACCATCCTGCTGGTTGCAATTGCGGCCACTGGCTTATTACTGGCGACTAACTTTTCATTTGCAGCCCTTTACCAAAAGCTCGCGAACCTATTAGCAGAACGTTTCGCTTTCATTGGCAAAATACCCGCGAGGTTCAGTGCCTGGCGCGAGACGCGACGAGAGGCAGCGCGCTTGCGCAAGGAACGTCACGCGGCGCTAAAGGCTGAGCAAAATGCGGCGCGCTCGGCGATGAAGCAGGCGCAAGGTCTAAGTCCGGAAGAGCGTGTTGCTCAATTCATGAATCCAGCAGTTGCGGAAACGACACCCACGACGGTCGGTCGCGGCGAGCCGCAGATGGTCAGTCAAATTCAGCCCGCCGAAGCAAGTGCCGAACCAGCGCGCGCTGCTGCCGCGGGAGCAGGAGTCCAGTCCGCGACGATTGTCGAAACTAAATCAGGCAGGCGATCAATCTTTCCGAAGGACAACGGCAAGCGCGCCGCTGACGAAGAAGAAGATGTTGAAGAAATGGTCAAGGGCGCCTCGGTGCTGCGTCCGAAGGGCGAAGCGCGAAGCACGGAAAAACTTCCGTTCGATGATCGCACCAAGCGCGTTTCTTATACCGACTACTCGATGCCGCCGTTGGAATTTTTGAACGAGGCCCCGCCGCATAGTGAACAAGCCGACACGGAACTGCTCAGTCTCGCTACGCGACTCGCCGAAAAATGCAAAGAGTTCAATGTTACCGGCCAGATCAAACACATCTGCCCTGGCCCGGTGGTCACCACTTATGAATTCAAACCCGATCCCGGCGTGAAGTACTCGCGGGTCGTCTCGCTGGTCGATGATTTATGTTTGGCTTTGAAAGCGGAATCGATTCGCATTGATCGCATGCCCGGCAAACCGCACGTGGGCATTGAAGTGCCCAATCCGCGACGCGAAACAATCTTTTTGCGCGAAGTGATCGAATCGCGCGCATTTCGCGAATCGTCTTCAAAGCTTACGATCGCGCTCGGAAAGACTATCGACGGTCTGAACTACGTTGCCGACCTGGCGAAGATGCCTCACTTGCTCATCGCCGGAACAACCGGCGCCGGCAAGTCGGTTGGCGTCAATGCCCTCATCGTTTCCATTCTGTATCGCGCCCGTCCCGACGAAGTTAAGTTCATTCTGATCGATCCGAAGCGATTAGAGCTCGGACTTTACGCCGATATTCCGCATCTGGCGACGCCGATCATCACGGATCCAAAACTGGCGTCGCGCTCGCTGAAATGGGCGGTGACTGAAATGGAGCGGCGCTATCGCGATCTGGCTGGATGGGGTGTCCGCAACATCGATGGCTACAACACCGAAATTATGCGGCGCAATCTCGTTAAAGAGTACGACGACAAGGGCGAGCCGCATAAACCGCTTCCCTACATTGTCATCATCATTGATGAGCTGGCCGATTTGATGATGACGTCCGGACGCGAGGTTGAGGAATCGATCACCCGACTCGCGCAAATGGCTCGCGCCGTTGGCATTCACCTGGTATTGGCAACGCAACGGCCGTCAGTTGACGTCATTACGGGATTGATTAAAGCCAACTTCCCTTCTCGTATTTCGTTTCGCGTGTCATCCAAAGTCGATTCGCGAACAATCATCGATACTAACGGAGCGGAGCATCTGCTCGGCCGCGGTGACATGCTGTTCCTGCCGCCGGGCACGTCCCGTTTGATACGCGTTCACGGCGCTTACATCGACGAGACCGAGATCGGCCGTATCGTCAATCACGCGAAAGCGCAGGGCAATCCGGAATACGACGAGACGATTACGCAATCGGAAGAAGAGGCGCTCGGTTTGGAAGATACCGGCGGCGAGCATGACGAATTGTTTGAAGAAGCTTTAAGAATTTGCGTGGAAATGAAACGCGCTTCAACCTCAGTGCTGCAACGTCGTTTGCGCATCGGGTATGGCCGGGCCGCGGCCATTCTGGACATCATGGAACGCGAAGGGTTGATTGGGCAGGCCGATGGATCGCGACCACGGCCGGTCCTGGGCCGCGCTTACGAAATGATTGCCCAATGGGATTCCGGCGATAGCGAAGAAGTCTAGCCGCAGTGGTAGCAAACTTTTCTGTGTTCCGCTCTGCTTTCTTGAACGCAGACTAAAATCCCTGAGCCGACAACTAATTTGAAACATTTCCACGGATCATGTGGAAAACTCTGTGGACAACGCTCTATAAAACAAACGAAGTTTTGAAATAATTGGACTTCCAGCAAAGTGCACACGACAGCGGCGTCGTTACAACTTCTTCACCAACATCGACTTGCATACGTGAAACAGTTTATCGCATCAGCAAAAAATCTCGCGGGCGTTGGCTTGCTGATCGCCGCTGCTCTCGTAGTGGCCGGATGCGGTACTCAATCCGGCAATACCAAGGCGTCGCGCCTACAGGAAAAGTCATCGCCGGCGCCGCTGCATATTAATATCAACACTGCATCCGCTCAGGAGCTGGAACAATTGCCGGGCGTCGGTAAAGTCATTGCTGAACGGATCGTGAGTTATCGCGAGCAAAACGGCCGATTCAAACGCCGCGAGGACGTAATTATGGTAGACGGTATAAGTGAGAAGAAATACGAAGAAATTCGTTCCATGATTGTCGTTGAATGACGACGGTTTCCTCCCACGCTTCCCGCCGGTGTTACAATCACAGTCACAATCTAAGCAGGAGAATGATGAATGCCATATTCTGAACTAATGATCCGTCCGATGCGCGAAGAACTGACACGCATTGGGGTAGAAGAACTGCGTACGCCGGCTCAAGTCGATGAGCTGCTGACGAAAAGCGACGGCACCGTAATGGTGGTGGTCAATTCGATTTGCGGTTGCGCCGCCGGCAAAGCCCGGCCGGGCATCGCGCGAGCGCTGCAACACAACGTCAAGCCCGATAAGGTCGCGACCGTCTTTGCAGGCGCGGATATCGAAGCCACCGACAAGGCACGTAGCTATTTCACCGGCTATCAACCATCGTCCCCTTCAATCGCGCTCTTGAAAGGTGGCGAACTGGTTTACATGATGGAGCGGCGCCAGATTGAAGGTAAGGACGCGTCGCAGGTGGCTAACGAGCTGATTGCTGCCTTTGAACAGCACTGCGCGAACTAGGTAGCACAGACTTTAATCTGTGTGTCCGAAGTAGCACAGACTTTGGTCTGCGTATGCGAAGTAGCACAGACTTTAGTCTGTGTATGCGAAGTAGCAGAGATTAGTCTGTGCTACTTAGTGAACATCTTTTGATAATCGTCCGGGTCCTAGAACCTTCGCGAATTCGGCGTGGGCCATTACTACCTCGGGCGATTGCTGGACCGATGTAAAATACTTCTGCTGAAACTCACTACCCGCCTCGTTCGGAACCAGCAACAGCCTCGCTTCTTCGATTAGCGCCGACGCGGTAACTTCCGTAACCGGTTCGCGGGCGTCCAGCGCTTCATCAATCTGCACGATCAGTTCTGAAAGCCGGCGCAACCAGGCAAACCAGGGATCGTTCATCACCAGATTCAAAAACTCATAGCTGTTGTTGATGCGGCCATGCTGCCGCTCGTAACCATCACGTTCAAAATCAAGCAACGATTTATGCAGCCGTAACAACGCCTGTCGAACTTCAGTCAACTTCTGCCTTGTACTTTCCGAAATCACGCCCTCACTCATCAGCTTTCTTACCACCTTTTTTGCATTGAGTATGCGAATAGATTAACGACGCGAATGCTTTAAGACAACAGGCTGATCGAATTCGCTATGTTATGATCGCGGAAATGCCGGCCCCCTTCAGCCTTAGCACGCCGATAGATGAATTGTATCAGTATCGTCTTGCGCATTTTGGGCAAACGCTGTCGCACAAACTTGCACTCGCGCTACGAAGTCATTTCTCCAAAAAGAGCGCCGCCGACGTTACCGTCGAAGACCTGCTGGCTTACTGGCCGATGCGGTACGAGGACCGTTCGAAGCCAGCGCATATTCGTGATTTGAATGAAGGCACCCAGGGGTCAGTCGTTTTGGAAGTCAAGGTGGCTGGCGGCTATCAAGTGAAAAACCGTCGTTCATTCGGCCGGCGACTATTCATTTTTGAGATTTCGGGGACTGATCCGGAGAAGACTGGAAAGCCAGTCCTGGTCTGGTGGTTCATCTCAGGGCCTCATGCGTACGAGATAGTGACCTACTACAACAAGCGGTTCCAGCAAGGCGTGCGCTTCATAACATTTGGCACCTGGACCTGGGACACGCGGCGAGCCACCTACTCACTTCATCTGAACCGCCCCGCCGATGAACTCGAAATGTTACCCGGGCCAAAGGGTAACGAGGCCAACACCGCCGAAGAAGACAGGTACGATCCGAAACTTGCTGCCATTCACGTGGGTCGTGTAGTTCCAATTTACCGGAAACTCGGCGACTTCAATTCCAAACGTTTGCGCGAGATTATGCATGCAACTCTCAGCGCGCTTCCGCAAGCCGCGATTGCGGAAACATTGCCCGCTGATCTGCGACGGAGACAAAAACTCATCGCACGGAATGACGCCCTGAAAACAATTCACTTTCCGGATGCGGAAACGCCCGTCGCCGCCTATCACGAAGCCCGAAGTCCGGCGCATAAGCGTTTGATCTTTGAAGACTTTTTCTGGGTGCTACTCGCGATCGGTCTAAAACGTGGCAAACGCACTAAGGACGAAAAACCATTTGCGATCAAATTGGACCAGGCAACGAAGCTGCGCATCGGTTCGGTGCTTCCGTTTAAGTTGACGAATGCGCAGCGTCGCGTCGTCAAAGAAATTTTTAAGGACATGCAATCGACTGCGCCGATGAACCGCCTGCTGCAAGGAGACGTCGGCAGCGGTAAGACGATCGTGGCCCTGGTCGCCATGCTTGCGGCGATGGAGAGCGGTTATCAGACCGCGCTCATGGCCCCGACGGAAATTCTCGCCGAACAACACGCGCGAAACGTAAAGCGGCTGCTTGCCAAATCGCCTTATCGCGTCGAACTGCTGACGGGATCACTAAAAGCCGCTGAAAAAAGAAAGCTGCAGTTGGATCTCGCCGCGGGAGAAATCCATGCAGCCATCGGCACGCATGCCTTGATTCAAGAAGCGGTGGCTTTTAGTAACCTGGCGCTCGCTGTCACCGATGAACAGCACCGTTTTGGTGTGATGCAACGGGCTGGGTTGCGCGCACGCGGCCTGAATCCAGACGTCCTGGTGATGACGGCAACGCCGATTCCCCGTTCGTTGACAATGACGATCTACGGTGACCTCGACGTGTCGATAATCGATGAGATGCCCCCCGGCCGTACGCCAATCGAGACAAAAGTGATGGGCGAAGAACAACGGGCGGAGGTAAAAAAGCTCATCGCCGATCAAGTCCGCGCCGGACGACAGGCTTACGTGGTCTATCCGCTGGTCGAGGAATCTGAAAAGATGGATTTGAAAGATGCAACGCGGCGCTACGAATATCTGCGCGACAAAGTGTTTCCTAAGTTCTCAGTCGGGTTGATCCACGGCAAAATGAAGCCGGCTGATAAAGAGGAAATCATGCGGCGCTTCGTCGACGGCGAGATTCAAATTCTGGTGTCCACCACAGTTATTGAAGTTGGTGTTGATGTTCCAAACGCGTCGGTGATGGTGGTTGAGCACGCGGAAAGATTTGGCTTGTCGCAATTGCATCAACTTCGCGGACGCGTTGGTCGTGGCGCTGAGAGAAGCTATTGCGTCTTGCTGACATCGGAAAAGCAAAGCGAGGTTGCCCGGCAGCGGCTGGAGATTATGGCTGAGACCAACGATGGCTTCCGCATAGCGGAAAAGGATTTGGAGATCCGCGGCCCCGGCGAGTTGCTGGGCACGCGGCAGTCGGGTCTACCTGAATTCCGCATGGCGAATTTAATTCGCGATCAAAAGATTCTTGAAACGGCGCAAAAAGAGGCCGATTTTTATTTAGCAAGAGCATCGACCGCTGATGCGGCAAAGTTGATTAAACGAGTTAAAGCCGAAGGGCGCTTTGGGCTGGCGGCAGTCGGCTGACCAACCGGTGCTCTTTGCATAAGCTGGACAACTTGGAAATCCGGAACTCGAACCTGAAACCTGAGACTTGAGACCTGACGACGTTCATGCGAGTCATCGCCGGAAAATACCGCGGCCGCAATCTCAAAAGCCCGCCATCGCTTGAAGTCAGACCCACTTCTGATCGATTGAAGGAGACTCTTTTCAACGTCGTTGCACCGCACATCACAGGCGCTAACTTTTTGGATCTTTGCGCCGGCTCAGGCGCGATTGGAATCGAAGCATTGTCGCGCGACGCGAAGCATGCCACCTTCGTCGATAAATCGCGCAAGATGTGTGGCTTGATTGAAGCTAATCTAGACCTGTGTCGCATTCCGGAAGATGAAAGCGATGTGGTCCAGGCTGAGGCAAAAGATTTTCTAAACCGTCATCACAAACAGGCGCTTCCGCCCTGGGACATTATTTTTTTTGACCCGCCTTACGCGCTTGATTATCTTCCAGTGCTCCACATTATCGGCCGGCACGCCCCCGTCCTGTTGGCCGCCGACGGTCAGGTAATCGTTGAGCACCATCATAAAAATAGTCTGCCTGAGCAAGTCGGGCATATAATCCGCAGCCGAATTCTCAAGCAGGGCGATTCCGCGTTAAGTTTCTTCAAACCTTGACCTGGTGGCACGGACTTCAGTCTGTGGAAGTCTCAAGAACACGGGCTGAAGCCTGTGCCACAGCCTGAGGAGGCAACATGAATAAATCTCTGTCACGTCGCGGCTTTACGAAGGTGCTGGGTGCGGGCGCAGCTTACGCAGCCTTGAATCCGTCGTTCGCGCGAACATTGCCAGCATTGGTTGCCAATACTCCGGCGCCTGCACTCGTGCGGCTCAACTCAAACGAGAATCCCTATGGACCATCGCCGATGGCGGTGAAGGCGATGACGGATGCGTTTAGTCTGGCCTGGCGTTATCCGGATGAGCATGAGCAGTCTTTGATCGAGATGCTTGCAAAGCATAACCGTGTGAAGTCTGATCAAATACTCCTGGGAAACGGTTCGGGGGAAGTATTGAAAGTAGCAGCCGCAGCTTTTACTGGAATCTCGAAAAGTCTGATTGCCGCCGTACCTACGTTTGAAGCGATCACGACGCACGCGGCGGTCGCCGGCGCTGAGGTTATCAAGATCGATTTGACCTCGGATTACAGCCACGATTTGAAAAAGATGCTGGCAGCCTCCAGGAGTGCCGGCTTGATTTACATCTGCAATCCGAATAACCCCACCGCCAGCATTACTCCCAAAGAAGATTTGCAAAAATTTATTGCCGGCGTTCCAGCGCAAACTATGGTGCTGGTGGACGAGGCTTATCATCATTATGTCGAGTCGCGTGATTACGAAAGCGTTATCCCGCTGGTATCGCGACATCCAAATTTGATTGTGGCGCGCACCTTTTCAAAGGTTTACAGCATGGCAGGACTGCGTTGCGGATATTGCGTGGCAAATCCGCTGATGATTCTGGCGATGCGCGCGCAACAAACGTGGGACAGCATCAACATCATGGCGCTGGTCGCCGCGGCCGCGAGCGTAAATGATGATGAGCAAGTTAAGCAGGGACGGCGAAGAAATACGGAAGTGAAAAACTACGTCTATTCCGAACTCGACAAGGCGGGCTACAAATACATACCGTCGCATGCGAATTTTATGATGATTGATTTGCGGCGCGAAGTGCGGCCGGTGATTGCGGCCATGCGCGAACGGAACGTCCAGGTCGGCCGCGTTTTTCCGGCGATGCCTAACTTCATGCGCGTCACGATCGGAACTCGGCCACAGATGGAAGCTTTCGTTTCGGCGTTCCGCGCAGTGATGAGCTGATCTCTGTGCGCCTGGTGTTCTTTGTGCCTCTGTGGTGGATTCGTGGCCCGTTCGCAATAACCGCATTTACATGCCCGCCCGCTACCGCAGGTGGTACTGACTTCATAGCGTTGCTAGAATCGTCGCATGCTCGTTCTCGGTATTGAGACTTCATGCGATGAAACTGCGGCTGCCGTCGTCCGTGACGGCAATCAGATCCTCTCTTCAGTCATCGCGTCGCAAATCAAAACTCATGAGCGTTTCGGTGGTGTGGTTCCCGAACTTGCTTCGCGCGAACATCTCGACAAAATCGTTCCCATTGTCGAAGAAGCATTTTCACGCGCCGGAGTTAGTCCAAAAGCGATCGACGGCATCGCGGTAACGGCTGGCCCGGGCCTGGTCGGCTCGTTGCTGGTGGGCGTATCGTACGCCAAGGCCATGGCTTTTGCTTTGCAAAAACCATTCGTTGGTGTCAACCACATCGAAGGGCACATTTATTCTGTAGCCTTTGAAAATCCAGCCGTTGAATATCCGGCGCTGGCGCTAATCGTCTCCGGTGGACACACGAATTTGTTTTTTGTTCCGGAACCCGGCAAGTACAAAGTCGTAGCCCGCACCCGTGACGACGCTGCCGGTGAAGCATTTGATAAAGTCGCGAAGCTGCTCGGACTTGGTTATCCGGGTGGTCCAATCATCGAAAGACTGGCGCGCGAAGGCAATCCCAAAGCGGTAAAGTTTTCTGTGCCGCGCATGGGTGACGGCTCACCTGATTTCAGTTTTAGCGGCCTGAAAACCGCTGTCACAAAATACGTTCGCGAAACCGGCGTGCGTCCGGTAGAGAATGGCGACCCGCCGTCGCAGGCAATCAAGGATCTTGCCGCCAGTTTTCAAAATGTTGTGATCAAATCGCTGGTTGGAACGACGGAGCGCGTCGCGGAGACATATGGACCACGCACTTTAATCGTGGCGGGCGGCGTCGCGTGCAACGGAGCGCTACGCGCTGCAACCGCGAAAGCGGCGGAAAGTTTAGGCGTTCCCGCCTACTTCCCTTCACTTCATCTTTCGACCGACAACGCCGCAATGATCGCCGCCGCTGGAACTGTAAAATTGCAAGCCGGCGAACGCGCGGGGTTTGATCTCACCGCGGATGTGACGCTGCGTTTGCAGAATTTTGAGAACCCGGATGAGGCGTTGAGGGCGGCCAAGGTACGATATCGGTTGTAATAGGGCTTTCCAATGGCATCAGAAAAGGCGGGCACTGCGCCCGCCTTTCTTTTTTGTGTACTACTGCCTTCTGATTCTGGCCTCGTCACGCGAGGCCCGTATTGGCCTTATCAACCCTCGATGACGCTCATCGCGCTCACCGCCTTCTTTTCATAGGCGGCGATGGTCGCGACGTTACTTTTCTCCACTTCTGACAGTGCGGTGTCGCTGTAGGTTGGATCGGCTTTGTACCAGGGAAAGCTCGAAAAATATTTCTGCAGCCACGCTTCTTTAAAAACCTTGCCGCGACGGGCGTAAATCTCCTGGCGCATCTGGCTGGCATCTTCAACAAACAAACCTTCGAGCAACGCGCGCGTGATTGGTTTACGGCTCAAATCGTCGTGAATCTTGTTTTCGTATGCGACGATTGTTTCCACGTTAGTCTTTTCCGTGCCCGAAACTTGTTCATCTTTAAAGTTGTCGTCGGGCTGATACCAGGGTTGACTGTAAAAGTATTGCGAGAGCCAGGGAGCCTGGAAGGAACGGCCGTGCCGAGCGTAAACCTCATTTCGCAGCAGGCGTAATTCATACAAGCTCAGTCCATGAAGCATCTGCTCCGAGATTTGGCGGTTTTCAAATAGCTCCATGTCACCCGGCGCGATCGCCACGCGACGTGATTTCTTCTGCGCTGTCGCTATCGCGGCCAGGTTTTTTTGTTCGATTGCAGACAGCGATTTTGGATCGTACTTGTCTTTCGGTTGATACCAGTAGCGTTCATCAAAGTACTGCTGAAGCCACGGATCGCCGTCAAAACGCTTTCCGTGGATGGCTTCAATTTCCGAACGCAACACCAGCCATTCGGCGCCGCTATGCTTGCCTAACTTTTTCGCCGTCAGCGGGCGGTTCACCCAGTAGCGCATGTCGCCAGGTTGAACTGTAACGTGCTTGCTCGCTTCGGCAACGCGGATGAGATCGAGGTTTTTGCGCTCGGTCGAATTGAGCATTGAGTTCTTAAAATCGGGGTTCGGTTTGTACCAATCCTGCGCCTCAAGAAAAGTTTTTATAGTCGCGTCCTTGAAGACGCGGCCATGACGGCCGAAGACGATGCCGCGCATAAGCGTAAGGTCTTCCAACGGCACGCCTGCGATGTCGGCTGATTTGAGGGACGTTTTCGCGAAGTCGAAATTCTGCCAGCGCTCAACGCCGTCCTGCGCGTGAACGCAGACGCTTAAGAGGACGACAGCAATGGGTAATAAGAAAACGCGAAGGTGATGTCGGGGGAAGCAAATCATGTCGCACTCCGATTCGTTCGTGCCTTTGCGCCACGTCACGTTTATAGAAATATCAGGTTTGGAGATTCAAGCCCAGACCGACTCAGCGAATCGTCAGCCAAAAATATCGCGAACCTTGTCCACCAAGCCCTTGTCTTCAAGATCCTTATTTTCGACTGCTGACAACTGTTCGAGAAGTTTCCGTTGTTCGCGCGTCAACGAAGTCGGCGTCACGACGCTGACAGATACAAACAAGTCTCCGTGACCACGGCCGCCAAGCACCGGCATGCCTTTGTTTTTCAGACGAAAAACAGTGCCGGTTTGCGTGCCAGTCGGGACTTTTATTTTCTCTTCACCATCAATCGTAGCGACGAAAACATCAGAGCCTAAAGCAGCTTGAGCGAAAGTAATCGGCATTGAGACATACAGGTTGCTTCCCTGTCGCTCGAATCGCTCGTGCTCCGCCAGATGGATTACCACGTACAGATCGCCGGATGGACCACCGTTCGGCCCTGATTCGCCTTCTCCCTGGACGCGCAAACGCGATCCCGTCTCGACGCCGGCTGGGATACGCACTTCCATCTGCTTCTCTTTTTCAATGCGACCCTGACCCTTGCAATCCTCACAAGGATTTTTGACAACGCGACCCGCGCCGCGACATGCCTGGCAGGTGCGCGCAACTGAAAAGAATCCCTGCTGGTAACGCACCTGCCCGGAGCCGCTACAGTTATTGCAGCTCTCAGGTTGAGAACCTGGCGCCGCACCATTTCCTTTGCACGTATCACATGTTTCCAAACGAGGGATGCGCAACTGCGCCGTCATTCCGGCGTACGCTTCTTCTAAAGTAATTTCCAGGTCATAACGCAGATCGGCGCCACGCTGCGCCGTCTGGCGCCGTGAGCCGCGTCCGCTTCCGAACACGTCGCCGAAACCAAACAGGTCACCCAGGATATCTTCGATACCGCTGAATCCGGGCGCACCCCAGCCACCCTGCCCGGCGCCGGAAACGCCCGCATGGCCGAAATGATCATATCGCTGGCGCTGATTTGCATCGGCGAGGACGCTGTATGCCTCCGCAGCTTCTTTAAACTTTTCTTCGGCAGTTGCGTCGCCCGGGTTTTTGTCCGGATGATAGCGAACAGCCAGCTTTCGATAGGCGCTTTTGATCTCCTGATCGTTCGCGCTGCGATTAACACCCAGGACTTCGTAATAATCTCGCTTGCTCATTAAGAATTATCTAAAACCTTTCCTCAATCTTCGTTTTATTAAATACTGAAACCACTTACGTTTCTCTTGTCAGTTGGAATCCTCTGCGCCCGCAGATTGTTCGTCGTTGGCCGGGTTCATCATCGCATTGGTCAGTTGCGCCGCGACGCGCTCGAGGGCAGTCAACGCCTTGTTGATTCCCTCTCGACTGTCTAAGGCTGTGGCTGCTTCGGATTCTGTAAATACGCGTTCGGCTATTTCCTGATCATTCGCGGAAAGCATACCGCCGAATTTCGTAAACGACTTTTGCGTATTACGCAAGAGCGACTCCAGCTTATTCCGCAACACCACGACTTCTTTTGCATCACGATCGGTTTCGGCAAACGTTTCAGCTTCCTTGATCAAGTGCTGAATTTCGTCGGGTGCCAGTCCCGACGTCGGCGTGATCCGCATCTGTTGTTCGCGACCAGTAGTTTTGTCCTGTGCCGAAACAGAAACGATACCGTTTGCGTCCACTTCAAAGGAGACGTCGATTTGCGGCACACCGCGCGGGCTGGGCGGAATGCCAACTAGCTCGAATTTGCCGAGCGAGCGGTTGCCTTCGGCGACTTCGCGTTCGCCCTGCAAAATGTGAATTTCTACAGATGTCTGATTGTCGACGACGGTTGTAAACGTCAAACTGTTGCGCAGCGGAATCGTCGAATTGCGATCGATAATTTTGGTAAAAAGGCCGCCCCGCGTTTCCAGACCGAGACTCAGCGGCAGCACGTCAAGCAAAACTATGTCTTTGACTTCCCCGGTCAACACGCCACCCTGAATGGCCGCGCCCATCGCTACCACTTCGTCCGGGTTAATTTCCGCCGAAGGTTTTTTACCAAAAATTTTCTCAACAGTTCGTTCGACGATTGGGGATCGGGTCTGACCACCGACCAGAATTACCTTGTCGATATCTGACGGCTGAAGTTTCGCGTCCTGCAATGCTTTGCGGCATGGCTCGATCGTCTGTTCGATCAGGTCGCCGATTAGCCCTTCGAATTCATCCCGCGTAAGTGGCTTATTAAAGTGCTTTGGTCCAGTGGCATCCGCCGCAATAAAAGGCAGGTTGATGTTCGTTTCAGTTGCCGACGATAGTTCACATTTAGCGCGTTCGGCGACTTCCTTAAGCCGCTGCAATGCCAGTCGATCTTTACGCAAGTCGATCTCGGTGTCTTTCAAGAACTGGTCCGCCATCCAGTTCATGATTCTCTCGTCGATGTCCTCGCCACCGAGAAAGGTGTTGCCGGAGGTCGATAAGACCTCGAACACGCCATCGCTCATTTCCAGAATCGAAATATCAAACGTGCCGCCGCCAAGATCGTAGACCGCGATGCGCTCAACCTCTGATTTGCCCAGACCGTAAGCGAGTGCGGCCGCGGTCGGCTCGTTGATTATTCGTTCGACCGTCAAGCCGGCAATCTTCCCTGCATCTTTGGTTGCCTGGCGCTGCGTGTCGTCAAAATAAGCCGGAACGGTAATGATAGCGTCGGTTACAGGCTCACCGAGAAAATCTTCGGCCGCCGCTTTCAATCGCTGTAAGACAATGCCGGAAAGCTCAGGCGGACTGTAACTGCGACCTTGCACGCGAACGCGCGCGTCGCCGTTGGGCGAATCGACGATTTCAAAGGCCGAGGTTTCGCGCATTCGCTGCACTTCGCGCGAATGATATTTACGGCCAATCAACCGTTTGACTGCATACACTGTGTTCGCCGCATTCGTCACGGCCTGACGTTTTGCGATCTGTCCAACCAGGCGTTCGCCTTTATCAGTAAATCCCACGACGCTGGGTGTGGTACGCCCGCCCTCTTTATTCGGGACGATTTGGACGGCGCCGCCTTCAAGGACGGCAACGCAGCAGTTTGTCGTGCCTAAATCAATTCCAATTGCTTTGCCCATTTTGTTGTGAATCCTATCGGGGAACGGGGGCTACTTTTTAACCGCAACTTTCACGAGGGACGGCCGAATCAATTTGTCTCCCAACTTAAAGCCGCGAACAATTTCCTGCATCACCGTGTCAGGTTCGTATTCATCCGTCTCTTCCGTCACCACGGCCTCATGAACATGAGGATTGAATTGCTCGCCTTCGGCCGCAATCGCCTTGACTCCGAAAGCGTCCAGCACGCCATTCAACTGTTTGTAGATTAGGTCGACACCGCTGAGAAAATGACGAAACTCGTCTGATTCGCTGGCTTCGACTGATGCCTCGGTTTCCAGCGCGCGCTTCAAATTATCTAAGACTGGTAACAGTTTTGCGGCGATGTCCACCACGACGCGGTTGTACGTCTCGGCGCGTTCGCGCTCCATGCGCTTTCGATAATTCTCAAAATCCGCCTGGCGTCGCGCCAGTGCGTCGCGCAAATCCTTTACTTCGCCTTCCAGGCGTTTAAGTTCGGCGCGCGTAGCCACTAACTCCGCAACTTCGGGCCCTCCGGCGTTCGGCGCGACGTCGGCGGGCGATCCATCGGCCTGCGAAGTCGGACGGACCGGAGGGTCGCTCTCGCTAAATGTTTCGTGGTCGGGATCCGGAGCGCCGACTTCATCGGAGCCATCCTGATCTAACGACTGCAACTCCTCGTCGGAGTTGTCTTCGCCGTTGCCATCCAGAAAGTTCACTGGAATGCGGTTCGACCTGTTGCCCTTATCATCAGGAGCCATGTCGTTAATTTAATTCCGCCAAGGTTAAGAAGGACTTACGCACGGGCTTCGTCATTGAGCCGGCGCTCAATCAGCCGCGCCATGTAGTCTACCATAGCCATAATGCGTGAATATTCGATCCGCATCGGTCCGACAACGCCTAACGTGCCGAGATGTTCATCCGAGCCGAGACGGTAAGGAGCGGTTATTAATGCGCAGTTTCTTAATGAAGGATTAGGGTGTTCGCGGCCAATCACGACATGCACATCGCCCGCAGCCGACAACTGATCGCGCGACATGCACTCGTTCAAAATCTTTATCAGGCGGGACTTTTCTTCAAAAGTCCTGAACAGCTCTCTCATTCTTTCGATATCGGCAAAATCCGGCTTCGCCAACATGTTTGAGGCGCCATCAACATAAACGTCACCCGCTACGTCGTCCTCGTTATCCAAACTGATGTCACACAGCAGGATTGCATTCCGTAAAAGACGGTCGTATAGAGCCTTTTCCTGACGCATTAGCTCGACAATTTCCGCGCGAATGGCCAACAAACTCTTGCCGTGAAATTCGCTGTTCAGATAACGCGCCGTAGTTTCCAGCTCAGTCTGCGTTATCGGATCTTCAATGCGAATAATCTTGTTGTGAACAGTGTTGGCAGTCGTCACCAGGACCACCAAAATACGTTTGTCGGCTAGTTGAACGAATTCAATGTGGCTGAGGCGATTGTCGGCGAGCGATGGCGAAATCACGATGCCAACGTTTTCAGACAATTCAGACAGCGCGTGCGACATCTTTTCCATTAGCCGGTCGGATGACAGTTCCGAATCCAACCCGCTCGAGGCAAGCAATTTGTCGATGGCCCGCTGGTCGGCTCGCGAAAGGCGCGCCTTTTCCAACGAATGGTCAACGTAATAGCGGTATCCTTTGTCAGTCGGGGTACGGCCAGCCGATGTATGCGGCTGTTCCACCAAGCCTTCTTGTTCCAACTCTGCAAGCACATTCCTGATCGTTGCCGAGCTCCAGCCTGAACTGCCCCCGAACCGATCGGCCAAGGCTCGCGAACTCACCGGCTCGCCCGATCCCAGGTGTTCCTGAATCAAGGTCGCGAGCACAGCTTGCGCCCGAGCATCAATTGGGTCCGTATCTGTGGTGTGGACGTTAGAGTGACGAGGCATGAATCCCAAAACTTACCTGTGAATCAATGGAGCAAAGCCGACTTGCAAACAAAACCATTACCTTAACGCAGTATAAAGAATGACGCATGCGTGCTGCAAACAGTTTGCGACGCAGTTCTCAAGGCGCTTAATCATTGAATCGCAAAGTCTTAGGTTGAACACGTTTCGGCAACATTGAAGCGCGAAGCGCACCAAAATTTCGGCCGTTTCGCGACCAAAAACCGCCTTTGTTGGCCCGGCCTTTTTGCACCAATCGATCAAAAACATTTCGGTTTTATTGGGGTTTTGGGGCGTTAGCGCGGTTCAATTGACGCCTAACTAAGCTCTCCGTAAGATTGCTGCCTAGCCCGCCGACTTTCAGGCCCACAGCCCTCGGGGTTAAGAGGTCCGAGCTAATAGGAAATTCTCCTCCGGTACATTCGATCTACATTTTATTAACAGTGTCGCGACGCGGTGTGGGGTAGTGGCTATGGACGAGGTAAAAAAGTATTTCGCTGATGCTTTTCGTCAACTCGGAAAGAGCCGGCCCGTGCCTCCCATCGATGTGCGCTTTTATCCCTACGCCGGCCTCCACCACACGATCAGGCTGCGATCCGGCAGCGTTCACGTTCGCTTAGCCGACATTTCTAAATCCGCTCCGCCAGACGTCATGCGTGCCTTGGCTTTCATTTTAGTTGCGAGGCTTTTGGGAAAGCGCGTGCCAATCGCGTACGAACGCAGCTATCGAAAATATTCGATGACCCCGGATGTTATGCGTTCGTCGGACATTGCTCGCCGCCATCGTGGCCGCAAGATGATTTCGAGCGCGCAAGGCAGCACGTACGATCTCGATCGCATGTTCTCAAAACTGAACCGTCGCTATTTCGATTCCGCTTTGACAAAGCCGGTCATCACCTGGTCACAGCGTCGCACACGCAGCATCCTCGGGCATCACGACCGCGTTCACGAGACCATTACGATTAGCAAATCACTGGATTCGCCGCAGGTGCCGGAGTGGTTTGTGGAATACATTCTCTATCATGAAATGTTGCACATTAAGCATGCAGCAAAAATTATCAACGGCCGGCGCTACTACCACACTGCCGCATTTCGCCTCGATGAAAAGCGATTTGTCAGGTATGACGAGGCACAGACTTGGCTTGAGCAAGCAGCTCGGCAGCGACGAGTGCCGCGAACCCGCGCAGCCTAAGGGCGCCTCGCACAGTCACTATTTCTTTTGGGAACCTTTTTGCGAGCTTAACGTTTACTAGAACGAGGTAGGTGGGCTCCTCAAAAAAAGGCGGCTTGGCTGAATTTGAACTACTCAGCCGGGCCGCTTTTACTTTGAAATAACCGCGTCGCGGATTACGGATCACGATTACAGCAGTCAACTGGACAAAGCCGCGTGTCGCTGGCTAGACTACGCCTTCAAATACGGCCCGATCGCTCGCCAAGCTCGCGGTTTAACTACACACGCATACGGAGATTGAAGAAAAGTTATGGCTATTTCTGCAACTCAAATTCGTCGCGGAATGCTCATTTTGTTCGAGGGTGAGCCCTGCAAGGTGATGGAATTCCGCCATCACACGCCGGGAAATCTCCGCGCCATGATTCAAACCAAATTGCGGAACATCAAAACGGGCTCATCGTTTGAACACCGTTTCCGTTCCGCCGACACAGTCGAACGCGCGACGCTTGAGCAGCACGAGATGGAGTACTTGTATTCTGACGGTTCTCACCACCATTTCATGAATACCGAAAACTACGAGCAGATCGCACTGAGCGAGGAGGATCTCGGCGACGCCGCGCAATGGCTGACTCCGGGTCTAAAAATTCAGGCCGAGTTTTTCGACGGCGCTCCGATTGGAATTGATTTACCACCCTCGATGGAACTCACGGTCACGCGTACCGAGCCGACGATGAAAGGCGCGACCGTCTCGAACGTCAACAAGCCGGCAACTCTTGAAAATGGCGTAACTGTTACCGTGCCACCCTTCGTCAACGAGGGCGATCGCATCCGCGTTGATCCTACCGAAGCGCGTTACATTGAGCGCGCGAAATAGATCAAGTGACTGGTGGCAACTGAAGGGTGACAGAAACGGGTGACAAGTGAATAGTGACGGGTGACGAGAAAGGTTTTTTGTCAGCCCAGGTTTTGTCGCCGCCCTCTTGAGTTACGTTAACGGCGGTCACCTGCCATTCGTCACCGGTCAACTGTCACCCGTGCCTGGTCACTTGTCACTCGTCTCCTGTCACTTTCATGTACTTCATCTACAGCCTGCTGCTCGCGCTCGGCTTCCTGATTTTGCTGCCGCGCTTTGTCTACGATGCGTTAAAGCACGGCAAATACATCACTGGTTTTCGCGAGCGTGCCGGTAACCTCAGCCACGAACCGATTCAGCCGCTTATTTGGATACACTGCGTTTCGGTCGGCGAAACGCGCGCAGCTCGGCCGCTGGTGCTGGAACTCAAAAGGCAGTTTCCACAACTGCACCTGGCAATTTCGACAACAACAGTTACGGGACAACATACTGCTCGCCAGATTTTTGGAGGAGTCGCGGAAAATATTTTCTATTTCCCTTTCGATTGGCGCTGGACTGTTCGCCGCGCGCTCAATACGCTGCAACCTGCGGCCGTCTTGATAATGGAGACGGAATTGTGGCCTGCGTTCCTACGCGAGTGCGCCCAGCGAAAAATTCCTGTCGCCTTAGTCAACGGTCGCCTCTCAGAGCGATCATTCCGCCGCTATCGCTTGTTTAAGAAATTTATGTCGCGGGTGCTGCGAGATATTCGACTGGCAATAATGCAGACTGAAGCCGATGCTGCGCGGCTGCAAGCTCTCGGCATTGAAGAAAACAAACTAATGGTCGCGGGCAACTTAAAATTTGATGGCGGATCTCTACCTGTCAATCAACCTTTGGCCGATGAATTGAACCAACGATTCGGCTTTAGCGAACGACCGTTGATCCTGGCCGCGAGTACACATGCGCCCGAAGAGCGGATACTGATAGAAGCGTACAAGAGATTGACGTCGACGAATTGTCCTGCTGCGCGTCTCGCGATTGCACCTCGCCACCCTGAGCGTTTCAGCGAGGTGGCAAGTTTGATTGAAAGTTCCGCGCTGTCGTGGACTCGACGAACCGCGATCCCCAACGAGTTCGATCGGCAAGCACAAGTCGTGTTGTTGGATAGTATTGGCGAGTTACCGTCGCTCTACCCGCTTGCGGCGGTTGTGTTTGTTGGTGGAAGTATTGCCAGGACCGGCGGGCACAACATCCTGGAACCCGCTGCTGTCGGTGCTTCTATTCTGACCGGCCCCCACACGTTCAATTTTAAGGACGTGGTTAACAAATTCGTCGCCGCGGATGCAATGGTGCAATTGCAAACTGACGGCGAACCGGCCTCGGTTCTTGCAACTGCGTTTTCAGATCTACTCGCAGATGGCGAAAAGAGAAGATCGCTCGGCCAGCGAGCGCAGCGACTGGTTACCGAAAATCAAGGCGCGACACTGCGTACCGTCGAGCAACTAAGACCATTACTTGAGAAGGCCATGGCCTCTGTTCACGCTGCGAAAACTCAATGAGCACTACAACTGCTTTGGTCGTGTCGCCGCTTAGTGCGCTTTACAGTCTCGTTACCCGTGCGCGCTTGGCAGCTTATCGACGCAAGCTGCTCGCGGTTACCGAACTCGATCTTCCCGTAATCAGCGTGGGCAATCTCACAACTGGCGGAACTGGAAAGACGCCCTTAGTTGAATGGGCTTGTCAGGTTCTCGCGGCGCAAGGGCGCAAGGTTTGTGTGCTCACTCGCGGTTACGGACGCGCAGATTCCTCTTCACAAATAGTCGTGAGCGATGGAGATCAAATTCTCGACGACGTATCAGCCACGGGCGATGAACCACTGTTACTTGCGAAGAATCTGTCGGGAATCGCCGCAGTCGTCTGTAATCCAAATCGAGTTGCGGCAGCTCACTGGGCCATCGACAACTTTGGTTCCAACACGTTCGTGCTCGATGATGGATTTCAACATCTTCAACTCGCGCGGAATTTGAATATTCTCACGATTGATGCGGCGAATCCGTGGGGTGGTGGCATGCTGCCATACGGTCATTTGCGCGAGCCAATAAACGGGATGCGACGCGCCGACTGCATTGTGCTCACCCGAACCGGCGCACAAATCAACACTGCAGCCACCGTAGAAACGATTCGCAGGTTCGCCCCCACAGTTCCGATTTTTACCTCGCAGATGGTTACGTCGGGAGTCCGCGCGATGAATGGGCAAATTACGGAACCGCCGGCGGCGTCGGAACCGGTAGCCGCTCTTTGTGCAATTGGCAATCCGGCGTCATTTTTTGAACAAGTACGACGCGCCGGTTATAGCTTAGTTCGCGAGCGGGCTTTTCGCGATCACTACTACTACCAACAAAGCGATATCGATCACTTCGTTGCAGATGCAAAACGCAGTGGTGCTATGTCGATTTTCACTACTGCGAAAGACGCAGTGAAATTAACTGCCTTAACTTTTGACCTGCCTTGTTACGTATTGGAAATCAAAATTGCGATCGACAATGAAGCGGACTTCATGAAGCTGTTTACGCAGTTGGCAAGATCTAATTGAACGGCGCACCATCCGGTTGCGGCGTGGCAGGACTGCTGGGTGGAGGCAGTGTAGGCCGAGGAGTGGGCAGCTTTGGCGTCGGCGGAGGTGGCGCTTCCTGAGTCACCGTTCGGCTCGGCGAAGGCAGCGGTGGATTCTCGCGCTGATTTGAATTGTCGTTGGCGTTGTCGTTACCGTTAGGTTCGAATGTTTCCGATTCACTCGGGCTTTCCTTCGGCGACGGAGACGCAGCGACATTCGCGTTCGTATTTTGATTCACAGCACCGCCGGACGGTATTCCGGCTTCCGACTGACCTGTCGGTGGCGAGGTCGCTTCCACGGGTTGACTGTTCGGATCAGCGACCAATGATGAATTCGGTTGCGCTTCAGTAGTCGGCGTCGTCGTGCGGCGAGTAAAAGCGTATATAGCCGCAAAGATCACCAACAAACCAACCAACGACGGAACCACTATCTTCCAGGGATTAAAACTGGCAACCGGCGGTGGCTCGTTGAAGACTGGCGGTGTTGGCGCGGGCGGCCGTGGCATTGGTGTCGTCTGCCGCCGTCGGACAATCGTCTCTTCGTCATCATCATCCACTATTGCCCCGACCGCAGCCGGCGCGACGCGCTCGCCGGTAGGAAAGCGAGCAACCTCTTGCATGCCGGCAGCAATCGATAAATCTTCGACCAGAGCCGCCGCCGATGCGTAGCGATCTCGCGGCAACTTCTCCAGCGCCTTAGCAACGACGCGGCCCACCGCGGCCGGCAAGTCCGGTCTTTCATTGCTTACGGGCGGCGCTGGTTGCTGCATGTGCTTCATCATGATTACGGTTGGTGATTCGCCCGTAAAAGGCACATGACCGACCAGCATTTCAAAGATGATTACGCCGAGAGAATAAATATCTGATCGGGCATCGATGTCAGGCGCCTGCGAACATTGCTCGGGCGACATATATTGAGGAGTGCCAATAACAAGATCCGGGGCCGTCAAACCGGGATCGTATCCGCCCTCGGGCTCTTTGATCTTCGCGATTCCGAAGTCCAACACTTTCGCGTAGTCCGTTGCCGTATTTTGCAGCAACATTATGTTGTCGCTCTTGAGGTCGCGATGGACCACGCCCTGTTGATGCGCCGCGTCCAGCGCTTCGCCGACTTGTCTGATGATTTCAACGACGCGCGGCAAAGGTAGTGGACCATCGCGGCGAATCAGTTCTTTCAGAGTTTCGCCCTCGAGATGCTCCATCACCAGGAACACGATCCCGTTTTCATCTTCGCCAAAGTCGGTAACCGTGATTGCATGAGGATGAGATATGCGAGATGCCGCGCGCGCTTCGCGAGAAAAACGCGCCACAATCTTTTCATCCGCCGCGAGCGACGGCTTTAAGACTTTTATGGCGACGGTTTTGTCCATCAGGACGTGCGTACCTCGGTACACAGCGCCCATGCCACCGACACTTAGCTTTTCATCGATTCGATATTTGCCCGCCAGCGTCTGTCCAAGTAACTCATCGCTGTTGGTTTCGAGGGCGATGCCGTCCGAAGGGCACAAGGTAGTTGTGTCCGGATACTCCGCGCCACACTTCGGACAAATTTTCATCGAAGAGTTTGCCTCGCTAACAAATTTTTACGGGAGATGACGCCAGCGTATCACATCGATAAATAACGCCGCAAAGATGCGATTGTGGTGGCAAACCTTAGTTTGCGTTTCATTGTAGCGCAAACTTTAGTTTGCGTTTAACCAGTAATCGCAACGCGAGTTTGTGCCACTAAAAAAACGAGCGCGCGGCAAGTGCCGGGCGCTCGCATTTCGTTGAACGAAAGTGCCGCCAAAACTAGGTCTTGATGAACACGATAACCAGCGCGAACAGCACCAGCGATTCGATCAGCGCCAGACCCAGAATCATCATCGTTTGAATTCGTCCAGCGGCGCCGGGATTGCGCGCCGCGCCTTCGCATGCGGCCGCCCCGATTCGCGACTGACCGATTGCGCCACCAAAAACAGCGATAGCGAATCCAACGCCTGCAGCTATTGCTTTCAAACCGATGTTGTTGTCAGCAACCGGATGCGCAGCATCAGCTTGCGCAAACACAGACATCGCGCTCATCAAAACGCCCATCACTGCAAACAGCAACAAGCTAAGTTTTCTCATCTTGATTTCTCCTGTGAGTTCAATGTGTTGACGCGAAGATCAGGAGAAAAGCTGACTGCATGATTTCGCCGGCTTTCGGTATCCACCGCCCCTCGAACAACGGCGCTCCTGCAAAGCAGACCCATAAAGTATTCCGTCAGCGTATTCGGCCCTGGACCCGTCGAGTCCTTCTGCGCTTCAACGTGTGCGAGCGCAGTGCTCGCATCGCTCGAAACGCAACCCTTGCTCTATGAAGCCAAAATCATTTCTTCGGCATGCGCCGGCGCGTGCTCGTGCTCGTGCTCGGCGTGCTCAGCGTGATCGTGCGGAGCGTGCGACACCTCGCTCAAATAAAGCTGTGAAAGAAGTACGAAAACAAATGTCTGGATGAAAGCGACGAAAACGCCCAGCGGCATCAGCAGCACTGGAATAACCCAGTGCGTCACCGCGGGATAAAGACCAGCGACCGTGCTCGAAACTTTTTCGTCGGCAAACATGTTTCCGAAAAGACGTATGCCGAGCGAAAACGGTCGAATGAAATTACTTATCAGCTCAATTGGAAAGATCAGCCAGGAAATCCACCACACTGGTCCAGCGAGGTGCTTCAAGTGGCCAAACAATCCGTTCTCTTTAATGCCGACGTAGTTGTAATAAAGGAACGATGAAATCCCGAGTGCGAAGGTGACGCTGGTTGCCGCGGTCGGCGACATGAAAAGCGGAAACAAGCCCATCAGGTTCGATACTAAAATCAGCACTGCAAAAGTCATGACGACTGGAAAGTACTTCAGACCATGTGGGCCGATGATATCTTCCAGCATTCCACGCACTGCCAACACACCCAACTCCAGCGTTTGTTGGCCGTGACCGGGCTCGTCTTCAGACAACTGGCCTTTAAGAATCCAAACGATTGCAACGCTTAACAGGCAAGCGATCACAAACATTACCGTGTACCAGGGAATCGCGTTCTCAGGGGTGTATGGTCCAAACACTGCCTCGGGTGTAGTGCCAAACTTCGCAAAGAATTTCGTCCACAGCGGATAGGTGTAGTTCATCTCGAAGCGATAGGCCCACTCGCCGAAGTAGTGGTTCACAAACTCCACGATGATTGGCGTGTGCTCAGCCGATGCTTCCGCTTGTTCCGCGCCGGCGGCTGCTTCCTGCAACATCAAATCGTTTCCTCTCGACGAATAATTGCGAAGTAAAACTCGCGGCCGGCCTCAATGAAAAGCGCGGCGACAAAACTCGATAGTCCGGCGGCGATGGCGACGACCGAAGCAAGATTGAAGTTATACACTGTGACAATGACAATCGCGATGACCGCGTATCGCAGGATGTATTGAAACAGACTAAGGCGCGGTCTCTCGCCGTGAGCGATCACACTGAACGCTGCCGCACTCGAGCGAGTCAGCCAGTAGTGATTCAGCAAAGACAATGCTCCGCCGATCAACAAACCGGCGCTGACACGCCATGCCATAAAGGGCAGGCTAAAACAGACGGACGCAATGACCACGGCGCACATGTTGCGAAAAATGCGGCGATTTGTTGGGTCGTTTGGCCCAGCAGGCAGTCTTGCGCTCACTTTGTTTTCGATTTGATCCATCAGCAAAGCTGGGGATTTTACACGGGAATTTGGTTGGTTGTCGAGGTGCGCCGCTTTGGTTTTTGTGTCTTTTGAAACGCTCGGCCTCCGTCGAATACGGCCTATAGCTGTGAAGTGAGCCTGATGAATTGATAGAAGCCAACGATCGCACCAAGCA
>DATENN010000012.1:0-3444 GCA_035275045.1 Pyrinomonadaceae bacterium | reverse complement strand
AATGCCTGGGGCCCGACCCCAGGCTTTTTGCTGACGCTGGCTTCGCAGGCTGGTTATAATGCGCGTGTCTTGAGCAACGCTACCCCGCTTAAATCAGCCGCACCGATCTCGAAAGAAGATTTGTGCGGCATTTTCTTACCCATCACAACACCATTTCTTGAGGAAGGCGCGATCGATTTTCGCGGACTGCATTCGAATATCGAGAAGTGGAATGCGACTGGCATTCGCGGCTATGTGTTGCTGGGCTCCACTGGCGAGCGGGTTAACTTAAGCGAATCGGAGCAACTGGAGGTGTTCCGCGAAGCACGCACTTCGGTGGCAAACGATTGCGTCTTCATCGCCGGTGTTGGTCAACAAAGCACTTTCGCCACCATCAGAGAAATAGAGAAACTAACGCGGCTGGTCGATATCGATGCGCTCTTAATCATCACACCCCATTTTTATCGGGCAGCAATCACCCAGGAGGCGCTGGTTGCACACTACACTGCGATCGCTGACGAGTCTGAACTTCCGATCATTCTTTATTCGATGCCGGCTTTAACCGGAATCAAGATTGAGCCACAAACCGCCGCTACGTTAAGTCATCATCCGAAAATCATCGGCATAAAAGACAGTTCGAACGACATTGACGGATTGCGGCGAACGATCGAACTCTGCGCAAAAGACTTCGCGGTGTTGACCGGCAATGGCACCGTGTTGCATGAAGCCTTTGCAGCAGGAGCTTGCGGGGCGATTCTCGCCGTTGGCTGTGTAGCTCCCGTTCTATGTTTGGAAATCTCTCGAGCAATGCTAGCGGGTGAACGCGATCGCGCCGAAGATTTGCAGAAATCGCTAACACCATTGGCAGCAGCCGTGACCACGCGTTTTGGGTTGGGTGGGCTGAAAGCGGCACTAGACATGATCGGTTACACCGGCGGACAAACCCGACCGCCGTTGGCTCCCGCCGATGGGCAAGCACGAGCGGAGATTAAAAGCTGTTTGGATCAAGCGCTGGACAGTGCTTCGCCGTTGGCCAACGTCCGGCTAGGTTAAACATGGGTCCCCACCGGCTTCGATAATTGGTCGCTAGCACACTTCACCTAACCTGCGTAAAATGCTTCCCACTGAGGGAAACTATTAGTGAGTACTGCCGAACCTGCCTGTTTCAGCACGCCTGAAGAATCCGGACTGCACGTTCAGGGTTTGTCTTTTGAGAAGATCCCGCAACAGTCGCGGCTCTTTCTCGACTACCTCCGCGATCCTTTAGCGTTGCGCGAGTTCTATCCTTCCGCAGTTCGCTTTCATCACGAGTTGCCCGCTTGCGCGCCTGAAGTCCTGGCGAAATATCAGACGGACAGGGAAGCGTTGTGTGACGCGCTGCTCGACATGAACGCTGGTTGGGGTGCTGGTGAGGAGACGATTAGGAACATAGATCTTTTGCGCAGTCCCGATTGCCTGGCAGCGGTGTCGGGCCAACAGGCGGGATTGTTTACCGGCCCGCTTTACACAATCTACAAAGCGCTGTCCGCCGTAAAACTCGCTGATTGTCTGAGTCAAAGAAAAACAAAGACGGTCCCGGTGTTTTGGATCGCAACCGAAGATCATGATTTTGCCGAAGTCGCGAAGGCTGAATTTATCGGGCGGGATTGTCGCCTGGCTAATGTTGAAGTAGCCGACCAAATTCACGGCGAAGGTCAGCCGGTGGGCCGCGTAGAGATCGATCAATCGATCGACGAGGTGGTAAGGGAGGCGCTCGAACTACTGCCCGTTTCTGAATTCACCAACGATCTCGAAGTGGTGTTGCGCGAAGCCTGGAAACCGGGGCGAACTTATGGCGAAGCTTTCGCTCGCATGATGACGGCGCTGTTGGGCCGGTACGGATTGATCTTTCTTGATCCGCTCGATCCGCGGCTGAAGCGACTGGCCGCCCCCTTGTATTCGCGAGCCGCAAAACAGGCGCACGAAATAGCCTCGGCGATTGAAACGCGCAGCAGACGTTTGGAAGAGGCTGGATATCACGCCCAGGTTACTGCTTCAGAAAATTCCTTCCCGTTGTTTCTTCATGATGAGACCGGCGCGCGGCATGCGTTAGTGCGGAGCGCTGACAACACCTATACAACGAAGCACGGGCGCGAATCGAAAACCATTGATGAGTTATCGCAGATGGCTCTGGAACAGCCAGAACGATTCAGTCCGAACGTGACGTTACGCGCGGTAGTGCAGGATTACTTGTTGCCCACAATTGCTTATTACGGTGGCGCCGCCGAGATTGCCTACTTTGCGCAAACCGCTGAAGTTTATCGCCTGTTGGAACGGCCGGCGACCCCAATTTTGCCGCGCGCAAGTTTGACGATGATCGAGTCGCACACCGGACGCGTGCTGGAGCGTTATGAACTTGAATTGGCTGATTTATTCGCCGGACTCGACGCGGTGTTGGCGCGCGTGGTTGAAGAGCATTTAGGCGCGGAAACGGCGAAGACTTTTGCGAATACCGAAACTTCGGTGAATGCCGAGCTCGACAGACTTCGTGAACAGCTGCGGACAATTGATCCGACGCTGGCGGACGCGCTTGAGACGGGCCGTCGCAAAATCAATTATCAACTCGAGGGTCTGCGGACGCGGTTTCATCGAGCGCAAATGGGACGGGACGAAGCAGCGCACCGCCAGTTGCAGCGCGCTTTCGATCAACTCTATCCCAACAAGGCGCTGCAAGAACGCCACATCAACATCACATCACTGCTCGCCCGGCATGGCCGCTACGTCGTCGAATGGATCTACAACGCGATCAATATCGGCTCGAATGAACATCAAATTGTTTATCTCTAGATGTGAGATATCAGATGTAAGATGTCAGTACTAATCACCCAACTGCCGCTAGATCGGAGAAAGGATGCCTCAGGTTGGGCCGATTAGAAGTCACAGAGATTTGATCGTATGGCAGAAAGCCATGGGATTAGTCATCGCTGTTTACAAAGCTACAGAAGACTTTCCGAAACATGAGACGTACGGCCTTACGAGTCACGTTCGGCGCTGTTCTGCCTCGGTTCCGGCAAACATTGCTGAAGGACAGGGAAGACGCCTGGCAGGTGAGTTCATGCAATTTCTTGGAAACGCGAGAGGATCACTGCTGGAATTAGATACTCACCTTGAGATCGCTGCTCGGCTCGGATACTTAACCGAGAGTACGCACGAAAAACTCATGGATATGCTAATCGAGATGCGCAAGCTCTTGAATGGCCTAATGCGTTCGATTAATACGCACTGACATCTGAAATCTGATATCTGACCTCTGTCATGTCAATCATCCGCGTGCTGCCAGATCATGTCGCTAATCAAATCGCTGCCGGCGAAGTTGTCGAGCGGCCTGCTTCCGTAGCCAAGGAGCTGGTTGAAAATGCAATTGATGCCGGGGCAACCAGCATCGCGCTTGATGTAGAAGCAGGCGGGCGCCGCCTGCTGAAGGTC
>DATENN010000011.1:0-7420 GCA_035275045.1 Pyrinomonadaceae bacterium | reverse complement strand
GTTCATATTTCGCAGCTTGGTTTCGTCCTCGGCACTTAATACCAGCTCTTCTTTTTCCAGCTCGACGGTCGCATTACTGCCTTTGAAGTCGAACCGCTGGCGCACTTCTTTAATTGTCTGCTGAATCGCGTTAGTAATTTCCGCGCGATCCACAGTGGAGACTATGTCGAAAGAATTTTGTTGGGCCATGCCACTTCGCGGTTACGAATGATGAACGATTTCGGCAGCGAGAATAGCATCAAAAGGCGAGCATGTGAAAGTTGTCGCTAGGAAGCAGGAGGCGGCAAACGGAACAGTCGCGAGAAATTTTCGCTGGTTATCTGCCCGATTTGATCCGCCGTCAGGCCGTGCAATTCACCAAGACAACGAGCGACGTGCGTTACAAAGGCGGGCTCGTTGCGTTTGCCGCGATAAGGCACAGGCGCCAGGAACGGGCAATCCGTTTCAATCAGCAGGCGCTCCGACGGAATGTCGCGCGCGACGTTGCGTAACTCATCCGCCTTCTTGAACGTTACGATGCCCGAGAAAGAGATGAACATGCCGAGCGCGATCGCCTGGTCCGCCAGCCACCGGGTGCCACTGAAGCAATGCATGACACCGGGCAATTGCTTTCCCTGAGATTCCAAACGCAATGCTTCGATTGTTTCTGATTCGGCTTCGCGCGTGTGAATGATGACGGGAACGTTCAAATTCAGAGCCGCGCGTAGCTGGCGGCGAAAAACATCTACTTGTACATTGCGCGGCGAATTATCGTAATGAAAATCCAAACCGATTTCACCCCAGGCAACGACTCGCTGGTTGTTGATTATGAGATCGGTGATTTTTTGCTCGGCCTCGTCATCGTAAAGGCGCGCGTCATGCGGGTGCACTCCGACCGCCGCATAAACGCGTTCATTGCCGGCAGCCAACGCCACCGCGCGCTCGAATGCGGCGCTGTGAGGGTCGCCAGTGCCGACGGTCAAAATAGTTCTGACGCCGGCATCATGCGCGCGTTGCAAAACTTCATCACGATCGCCGTCAAACTCAGGACCATCAATGTGCGCATGTGAGTCAACGAACATTGATGTCTCGTGCGATCGAGTGGCGTTAACTTGATCTTTGGGCGTCAAATGTCGAAGTTCTGTTGTTGACTAAAAGGAACGAGCTTGCCGTCAGATCCCTTCACTTCACCGTAAACGACTGACATAATCGTCCGCCCGTTCGTGTCGGGATTGAATAGGCCACAACTTGCGGTAGGTAAGGCAACCGTGTCGCTGGAATTGTCGCTACCATCAGACATCGAACAATAGCTTCCCAAATAAAAAGTTTTGCCATCGGCGGAAAGGGCCAGTAGGCCTGCGCCGATGATTGGTTCGTTGGAATTGATTTGGCACGAGCCGCTGAGCGTGCCTCCGTCGAAATTCATTTGCCAGTTTGTGATCGATGGCGACGCTTGAGAGGCTTCAGCCAGTCCGCCTAGTTGTACGGAATCAACGCTGCCGCCGTAGCGCAAGGTGTCGACGATATTCGCAATGTGGTTCATAAAATCTCCTTGAGGTTTGAGGTAATGAAGTCCGGAAAACCCGCAATCGTAACTCATCTCGAACCGGATTCAATTTATATTTTTTTGTTGGCGACGCGCCGTGTAAGGCTGGGATCTCAAGTCGCTCTTAAAAGTTGCTATCTGCCACGTGTTGCCCCAGCTATCTTCGATCATGCAACGGCGATCTCCGTAAGGCGTATCAAGGGGCGGCTCGATGATGCGCGCGCCTGCGGCTATAGCTCGCGCGTACGTCGCATCTGTGTCATTGACGTAAACGTACAGAAAAGCCGGCATCGTTGGCCGCACGCCCGCGTCGCTGATCATTAACATTGAGTCACCGATCGTTAACAGGGTAGGACGTTCGGCGGCGTAATCACCGGTTGCATCGAAAACGTGCGCAATGAACGCAACAAGCTTTTTCGCATCGCGTGCAACGATGCGCGGCGTGATTGCACGCCACCCAGGCGGCGTGGCAACGTTTTTAGTCATCGACGTGTGGCTTCCGCTTTCTCCAGATTTTTCCTGGCCCGGAACTTTACGATGCGCGTTATCATGAAAACGGGATAGGTCGATCGATGGGAAACCTCACAGTGCCCTTGCCCGCCAAATAAGGCTCGAGTTCTTTCTTAAATTCTTCTATGCCGGCAGGTGCCGGATAAAAACCAATGTGCTGCCGGTACGCGCCGAAATGGACCAAATTGCCATTCAGGGTAAATGTGGGTATGCCGTACTTGATCGTCTCTTGAGCCTTAGGCGCGGCCTTTTTAATCGTCACTCTGATCTGTTCCAGCAGCCGCTGCACTTCTTTGGGAAACTCTGCAATGTATGCGTCGATAGTTTCAGGCGTGGAGGCGGTTTTCATGTGAGTAGAGATGAGAGTCTTTAATGGCTGGCTTCAGCGATAAATTCAGGCCGATTAATGAAAGCGCGAAACACCATGTCTGCGGAGACAACGTCTTCGACCGCAACGCCGACAGATTTAAAGAGGGTTATGTCCTCGGATGCGGTGCGGCCAGGCACGTTCCCTAAAACAACGTTCCCGATCTCTACAGGCACCTTTGCCGACGCAATCACGTCACCTGACTCCGCCATCGCAGCCTCCTCACATTCAACAAAGATTCGGGCACGATCGAGCACTACGTTATCCAACTCACGCCAGTCAGGTCGTGTCGCGCCGACCGCGTTTACGTGAGCTCCGGGTGATAACCATTCTCCGAACAGCACCGGTTGCGTCGATGTGGTGGCGACAACAACCACATCCGCGCCACGCACCGCTTCTTCAGCTGAAGCGGCCGCCTGCAACTGAAATTGCTCGGCAAAGGCAACTGCGCCGTGGGGACTCCATACGCGAACTTCTCTGAAGGTACGCACGAGCCGAAGGGCCTCGAGATGGCTGCGTGCCTGAACACCCGACCCGAGAAGAGCGAGCACAGATGCGTCGTGTTGCGCCAACATATCCGTAGCGACTGCCGACACCGCTGCGGTACGCATTTCGGTGATTAGCCGCCCGTCCATCACCACCAAGGGCTCACCTGTTTCAGGCCGCAACAGCACAACCAGGGCGTGATGAGTAGGCACATCAACATTATCCGGATAAAACGTGACCAGCTTTGCTCCGAGCGCGCCGCAGTACGCCGGCATCACTCCAAAGAAACCGTGATGTTCTTGTATGGGTACCACGACGCGCAATGGCTGCTGTACGCGGCCACGAGACAGATCGACCAATGCGCGCTGCATCGCCGGTATCAACTGGTCCATGCGCAATAATGCACGCACTTGAGCTTCAGACAGGAATGGAATAGAAGGCATGGCTACTCATCTCAGTGATCGATATGTAAAGTGAGGATCGCCGCATGGGACTGGGCGCAAATGGACCGATGTTGCAGTGCTTCGATCATCCGTTGCGGGCCGTCCGCGTAGTGAGTAAACCACTGGAGATCGCCAGTCAGATTAGGCCCGAGATTGCTGACGAATTCGCCCATCGACGTAGACCCAGGCGGTCCTGCCGGATTCCAAAGTTACTGCCAGCCGCTGACACGGCTCCACTTCATATTCGTCTGCGCTTTGCAATTCCTCGGGCGTGACTGCAAATACAACGCCCGCGATTCTGTCAGCGCTGCGTCCAGTAAAGGTCGCCAGCCTGTGCTCATTTTTGCCACTGATCGCGATCACGTTTTGGTCGTGAATGATTAATGGCTTGAGCTCGTAGCCGGTCATCACGTCTGGCGTGCCAACCAGACGACGCCGAAAAGTTGCTAGCTGAACAGGCTCCAGCTGCAACGTTCCATAGGCGAAGAGTGATTCGGTACTCATGCTGGTTCCTGGTAAAGTCCGATTATGTTGCCGGCAGGATCTCTAAATCGAGCAGTTATCTCAGGCGCGTCGCCGCCAATGGCTTGAACGAGTTCGCCGCCGTTGGCGAGCACCGCTTCAATCGATGCCGCCACGCTATCGACCATAATGTAAATCAATAAACCAGGTTCGGTTGCCGGTGGCCTGCCCACGACCCATGTGCCACTGACCTGACCCGTCGCGTCATCGAAAGCGATACGTCCATCGCCTCGCTCTCGCAAACGCCAAGCGAAAACGCGACTGTAAAAATCGGCGGAAGCCTGCACGTCAGTAGCAGGCAGCTCTACATAACAAATTTTTCCGTTCGTGGCTGTAGGTGACATTGAATCGGTTAAACCGGTGTGACTACTTCAATCGTGCGCCGTTGGGCGTGTCATCACTAAACGTCGCCAGCGATGGTTTATCGTTCTCTCCCAGGGATGCAGCCAACAACATGCCCTGCGATTCGTGGCCGCGCAACTTTCTGGGTTTGAGGTTCGCGACCACAGCAATCTTCCTGTTTAGCACTTCTTCAGGCGCGTAGTGTTCAGCGATACCCGCCAGAATTTGGCGCGGCTTGTCTTCACCAATATCGACAGTCAAAAGCAACAACTTATCCGACTTTGGAATTCGCTCCGCAGTCAGCACCTGACCAACGCGCAATTCGACCTTTGTGAAATCGGTAATATCAATGAAGTTAGCAACTCCAACCGCGCCGGCGTCAGCTTCAGTCGCATGCTGTCCGGAGTGCTGGCTGGCCTGCGCGGGCGATTGAATCGCACTCGCAGTCTCCTTGCTCCCGGTTGATGAATTAGTTGCTGCCGGTACCTCACTTTTAACCTCTGCGTTGTCCTTGATCTGTGTCATGGTTTTAGCTTTATCGATGCGCGGGAACACGGGTTTGACCTCGCCAATTGGCGCACCTTCTTTTAATTCTCCCCACTTTAGTTTTGCTGGATCTGTCTGCGCCAGATTGTCGCCAAGGTTTAGCTGTTGCCATATTTGCTGCGTCGCTGTGGGCATGATCGGATACAGCATCACGCACAGCCAGCGCAGCGATTCCGCCGCCCGGTACAAAATTGCCCCGAGCGTAAGCGTCTGATTCGCGTCCTTCGCCAAATCCCACGGTTTGGCGTCGCTGATCATTTTGTCCACGCGAGCCACGATGGACCACGCGATTTCAAGCGCGCGGCTAAAGGCGAACGTTTCCAATTGCTGCAGATACTGGACGCGAGCGTGTTCGATAAATCCCGCGATCGTGGTCGCATCGGTGTCAACGCCGGTGCGCTTTGCGTGCAGCAGCTTCTCTTCCGGAATTACTCCAGAGGGAATACGACCGCTGTTGTATCTGGCGATCATCGTCAAAGTGCGACTTGAGAGGTTGCCGAGACCGCTCGCCAGGTCGCTGTTGGTGCGATCGATTAACGCTTCATAACCAAAACGACCGTCCTGTCCAAAAACCATTTCGCGCAAACAAAAATAACGAATTGCATCATTCGAAAAATGCTCGTTGAGCACGTCGAGTTCAACAGTGTTCCCGAGTGTCTTGGACATTTTGCGTCCGTTCGGATCCAGCCACATGCCATGGGCTACCACCGCGCGAGGCTGCTCGAGCCCGGCAGCTATCAAAAATGCGGGCCAGTAAACCGCATGAAACCGCAAAATGTCTTTGCCGACGAGATGCAGCGCGGGCCAGAACTTCTCGAAACCAACCGCGCGGTTCTGTTGTTCATTGCCAAAGCCAATAGCGGTGATGTAATTGGTCAGCGCGTCGAACCATACGTACATTGTGTGTTCCGGATCGCCCGGCACCGGAACCCCCCAGCTAACCGAGGTCTTCAAGCGGCTAACGGAAAGATCCTGAAGACCGCCCCGCACGAAACTGATCACTTCATTGCGACGACTGTCGGGCTGCACAAAATCTGGTCGCGCTTCGTAGAGCTCAAGCAGTGCCTCGTCGTAATCTGCTAACCGAAAAAAGTAACTGTCTTCCGAAATGCGATCCAACACCGTGTCGTGAATCAAACAAGTTGGTGGGTCGCCTTTAGCGTATTCGTCTTCGGTTTTGTAGGCAGCACATGCGGCGCAGAACCAACCTTCGTAATGACCTTTGTAAATCGCCTCGTTTCCTTTTGGCGTTTTTGCGGCCGCCACCCGGCGCCAAAATTCGCTCACGCCTTGATAATGAAACGGCTCGGTGGTTCGCATAAAAATGTCGTAGCCACCGTGCGCGGTATCAAGCCCGAACTCGGCAGTCATCTGCTTGAAATAATCAACAACATAGTCTGATTGTTCTTTTGGCGTGCGGTTATTTCTTTCGGCGGCACGTTCGATGTTGATGCCGTGCTCATCAGTTCCGGTAAGAAAAAACGTTTCGATTCCCTGCTGTCGCTTCTGACGGGCAATAGCATCCGCCACGATCATCGTATAGAGGTGGCCCAGATGCGGCAGGCTGTTGGCGTAATAGATGGGCGTTGTTACGTAGAAGGTCGTCATCTAGTAAATCGTCAATCGTAAATCGTAAATAGTCACAAAGAACGCCGGCCCTACCTAAGAAGGCTCTTACTTAGACCGGTAATCATTCGCCCAATTTCGTCGAGCGCCGCGCGCAACGAAACGTACTTTTCCTCCGCAAGATACGCGAGTTTGTTGGCAATCAAAAGCTCGGTGTCTACCTCACTGGCAGACCCTTGGGAGTTTGATAAGAAGTGCGCGAATTCTTTCGAGGATCTTCTTCCGGCACCCTCAGCAATGTTTGCCGGGATTGAAACTGAGGCTCGTCTGAGCTGCGACGTTAACCCGAACTTTTCGTCATTCGGGAATGACTCCGTCGCCTGATAAACTGCAACTACAAAATCAATCGACTTCTTCCATACGTCTAACGTCTCATGAGGTCTCATGACAGTTTCCTCAGCGGCGTGGGTGATGGGGTTTTAACTATTTACGATTCACGATTCACGATTTACGATTTACTTTTTTCTGGCGAACTCGTCAGTCGGGTTGAATCGCGGCAGCGCTGGCTCATTCGCAATGCGCATTCCGATGGCCATAGCAATCTCAGCTTCCTGAATCAGCCCCTCGAAATTCCAGGTCGGATCGTACTCATCGGAAGGCTGGTGATAATGCGCCGTGTTGTAAGCCGTAAACTGCTGTTGGCCCCAACCTTTCGGGCGGCCAACGAAATCGTCGCCTTCCTTCAAGCTGATTGACGGCACCCCGACCTTGGCGAACGGAAAATGGTCCGAGCGATAAAACGAGCCCTGTTCCGGACGCGAGTCAGGCGACACGCGCATGGAACGTTCGCGCGCGACTGCTTCAGCCACCGCTTTCAACGAAGAACGTTCGGCGCCCAGCGGAGTGAAGTCATGTGTCCGGCCTAGCATGTTCATCGAATCGAGATTTACATTCGCAGCGGTCTTAGCCACCGGGACAAGCGGATGGCGCGAATACCATTCGGCGCCGAGCAATCCCTGCTCTTCCGCGGTGGGAAACAGGAACAAACTCGAACGCCGTGGCCGCTGCGCCGCCGGTAATTTGGACAGCGCTTCAGCAATAGCGAGTACGGCT
>DATENN010000010.1:0-4821 GCA_035275045.1 Pyrinomonadaceae bacterium | reverse complement strand
TGACTGGCGGCGAACTTCCAGCGTTACAGTCGGCACGCCGTTCAACCGCGCGAGGGAGCGCTGTTCCTTGGTGCCGTCTTCAACGCGGCCGACATCGCGCAGCCGAATCGGCGAGCCGTTGACATTCGCTATGACTAATTCTTCAAAGGCACGCGGATCGGTATAGCGGCCGAGCGTCCGCAGCACGAGCTCCTCGCGCCCCGTAGTCACATTGCCGCCGGGGACATCGGCATTCTGCCGCGCCAGCGCTTCGCGCACGGCGGTGACCGGAATTTGATAAGCAGCTAAACGCTCGGCATCAACCCAAACATTGATGGCGCGCTCAAGGCCGCCAACGACACGCACTTCGCCGACTCCACCGACGCGTTCAAGCTGGACTCTGGCGGTTTTGTCGGCGAACTCGGTCAGCTCACGCAACGAACGGTCGCCCGATAATGCGATGGTCAGGACCGGGGTGCTGTCGTTGTCAAACTTTTGCACGATCGGCGGCGTGGCGTCTTCAGGAAGATTGCGGCCGAGACTGTTCACGCGATCGCGCACGTCCTGCGCGGCGGACTCCAGATTTCGATCGAGTTTGAAGGTGGCGATGATGATCGACGTTCCCTGCCCCGAAACCGACCGCAACTCGTCGATGCCATCCACGGTGTTGACCGCTTCTTCTATTTGTTGAGTAACGAGAGACTCGACCTCTTCGGCGGACGCGCCCGGAAGATTGGTGCGGACGCTGACGGTGGGAAGATCAACAGAAGGAAATCGATCGACGCCTAACTTGAAATAACTGGCTGAGCCAACCACGACCAGCGACAACACAATCATCGTCGCAAACACCGGCCGTCGAATACATATTTCAGCTAGCTTTTGCATTGATCTGAAAGACGTACTTTGTGCTTTGTGGTTTGTGCTTCGCGACTATCGTTAAGCACAACGTTCAAAGCTCAAAGTTCATTGCACAACCTGCACCGGCATGCCGGATTGCAGGTTCCCTGGATCCACGACCACCTGATCGCCGACATTCACGCCCGCAACAATCTCGGTCCAGTCGCCATTGCGGCGGCCGGTGGTGATTGGTTTCTCCAGCGCTTTCCCGTTTTGCACCACGATAACTTTTTCAATACCCGCAAAAGTCACGATTGAATTATTCGGCACCGTGACCGCCATCTTGGCATCGTTAGTAACTATCTCAGCTTTTGCGAAAGAGCCGGGACGCAACAGACCATCGTTTTGGACATCCGCCTCAACAACCAGCATGCGGTTCTGCTGAGTAATGACGGGACTCAATCTTTTAATCTGGCCCAGGTATATTCTGGCGTCGCCCTCGATGCTGACGCGCACATTCTGTCCCATGCGAACGGTCGAAGCATCGCGCTCAGGCACTTCGGCGCGCAGGCGCAAAGGGTTCATGCGGACGATATCGACAACCGGCGCGCCCGCTGCGAGATATTCACCGACACTTGCCTTCTTCTCCTGAACGATGCCGTCGATCGGCGCATACACCGCGGTATCTGCTAATTGTTGCCGCGCAAGGGCCAGCTCGCTGCGACGTTGCGCCAACAGTGCCTGGCGATTACGAATCTCTTCGAGCGCATCCTGATAACGGCTCAACGCAACTTTGTAAGTAGCATCCGCAGAATCAAAATCCGATCGAGCAACTACGCCTTGCTGTACCAGCTTCGCGGCGCGCTCGCGACTAAGTCGCGCCTCGTCCATGACTGCTTTCGCTTGCCGCACGGTGCCGGTGTCTTCCGGCTTAACTTTGTCGTCGGCGCCTTCAGGTGACAAACCAAGCCGCGCCCGTGCCTGGCTTAACGCGGCTTCGGCCTGTTGTACGCGCAGCTTGTAATCCTCGGCCTCGAGTTGTGCGATGGCCTGGCCACGCCGGACTACACTACCCAAATCGACAGAAATAGTTCGCAAGCGACCAGCGACTTTTACGCCGGCGGTTGATTGGTCATAAGCGGCCAGGGTGCCATTCGCCGTGACAGTCTCGCCGAACGGTGTTTCTTCGACCCGAGCGGTCCTGACTTGCCGCGCCGTTTTCTCCCCAGCTTTATTTTCGCGGGCGGAACCCTGATAGCTACTCCTGCAAGCGGCCGACAACAGCGTCACGGCCAGCAATGGCGCGATAACAAAGCGGCAGTGTTTGGAAAGCTGCGGCGGGTGGGGCAGTGAAAACATTTCGGAGAATCTTAACCCAAGCGCTAAAACTGGAGAAATGCCGCTGTTAGGCTCCGTATGCAGGAAAATTTTCGGGCCCTCAAGGAAAGCGCGTAAAACATCGCAATCGTTGAAGGCCCGCGGTAATTTAAAACGTGCTGGGCTGCCGCAGTTAAAAACTCTTGCGGAACAGGTACGACATCTTGATGAAGAAGGTGCGTCCATTTCGCCGGAAACCGGGTTCGAGCGCACCCGTGAACCTATTGAACCCGTTGCGGCTCAAGTCATCGTTATAGCCGACGTAAAGTGCCGTTCCCGGATTCGGCGTGTAGCCAAGCAGGAACTGGCCCTTAACGCTCGACTCGAGGGTGGCGTAATCGACGCGGCCGCGCGCGAACAAGAAGCGAGAGAACTGGTACGTGGTGCGTAGTGACCAGATGTTTTCGTCGAAAGCCACGCGATCAGTGTCATATCGTTTCAATCGTTCTTTCGTAAAGCTCAGGGTCGCATTCAATGCGCTGGTGGGCTGATACGCGAGTGCGCCATCGAAGTGAAGGAAGTCGCCCGGTCCCGGATCCAAAGGCGCGTTACAGATCGACGGCACCGTTGGACCATTGCAGAGGTTGTTCGCCGCTGCATTCGCCGCCGCCAAGGCCCCCGGACTGACGCGCGGGAATTTGTCGCCGCCGCCAAAATCAAAATCCATTGCGCCCCACACGCGGTTGATAAAGAAATTGAAATTGAACTGCTTGTTGATTGTCGAACCGGCAAAGGTGTAAAAGCCGTGATTCGAACTTGAACGTTCGTTGTCGTTGCCGGCGAAGGTGCAGTTGTTGTTTATGACGCAGTTCGATCCCGGTTGCCGCTTTGGTCCGAACTCGCTTTCAAAAACGCGCTCATAACCTTTATCAGAGCCGACCCCCACGAATGTCGATCGTGGAAAGTTGAGCTGCAGTTGCAATTCGTTGTTGGCATTTTGCGAACGTCCCTGCCAATCGTGGTTCGTTGAAATGTCGTCGTAAACGCGCCACGACACTAACTTCGCCTTCGGTTTTGGCTCGGAGTTGTAACGGAAAAACCCGTTGTGGTTGATGGTGTTCGGACGCCGGTTAAATCCGAGATCCGAGGTGTAGTAGAGCGTGCGGCCTACGGACGAAATGTCATAACCGAAATGCCGCGCGTCGTTGTTGTAGTCAACGGCGTAAATAAAGCCGTTTTGCTTGCTGTCTTTTGTTACGCCTTCTTCGGGAAAGAAAAAGTTGTGACGTGAACGGGTGATCAGAAACTGACCGCTGAAGGTCGTTACCTTGTTCACACGGAAACGCGAGTCGAGACCGCCGAGGTAGTTGTATTTGTCCACAAAGCGGTTGTAGGTACCCAAAAATCCAATGAACGAATCACTCTTGCCGATGTCGTGTTTCAGACGCAGAATGCCGTCAATCGCGTTCTTATCGACAAGCCGCGGGTTCGCAAATGGCCTTTCGTCTTCACCGAAGTTCCCTGGCCCATTGTCCGACGCGAGTAGCAATCCGAATGTGTTGCGATTCACTTTGCCGGTAAGTTTTACGGCAAAGTCAGGGTCGATAATGTTTCGCGTATGCACCGCGAAAATTTGAGTTTGAAAAATGTCGATGCCTTCCAGGAAGAAGGGTCGCTTCTCAGTGAACAGGATCGGGAACCTTTGGTTTGCAGTAACCACCAATTGGTCCGATTCGACCTGCGCAAAATCCGGGTTGATGGCAAAGTCGAGTGTAACTTTCGAAGTCAAACTGTATTTGCCCGTCAATCCCGGATCGAGTTTGATCGGCTCGTTGACGAAACGGCCGCCGGCGGCGAGCTGTGACGCGGTGATCGGCGCTTTTCGCTTACCGGTTTCTGAGATCGTCAAGCTGGGAATTAATTCCAGGGTACGCTCTGTCGAAATTCCCTCAAAGCCAGTAAAGTGACCTGCCTGGGCCAACCAGTTGGAATTGTCGCGCGAGATCGGCATCCACATATCGAGTTCGTTATTAAAGCGCTTGATGCGTCGCCAAAAGTGGACGCCCCACAGCGTGTCCTTGCCGGCGTTGTAACGAATCGACTTGAACGGGATTGCTGCCTCGACCACCCATCCGTCAGTTGTAACTGAACCTTTCGATTCGAGCACCACGTCCAGACTGAAGTCTTCGCCCATGCCGGTGGTCCAAATGCCGTCGGCCTGAACACCCTGCGGGTTGAAATCGAACTCGTAAGCTTTGCGTTTGTCGTTGAAGGTGTCGAACAGAATACCAACGTAATCGTCGTTAAAAATGTCGTCGCGCTTGGGAATGTTCGCGCGGACCTTGTCCGGTTCGTCATAACAATGGAACGCGACGTAGAGAAATCGTTCGTCATAACCTACGAAAACTTCCGTAAGCTTCGAGGGGGCGATGTTGTCGCCGGGCTGTATCTGATAGAAATCCTTGAGTACCACCGAACTTTTCCAGACTTCATCGTCCAGCTTGCCGTCGATAACCGGGGGCTTTGCAAATCTCGGGAGGCGAACGGGATTAGCTTTCTCCGGTGGCAAAACCGGCGCACCCGGCGCGGGTCTCAGCGTGGCCGGAGGCACGGTTGTCGATGTAGTTGTGGTCGGCGCATCGGCGGGTTTAACTTCCGGTGAACTCACCGGCGTGGCTGACGCGCTGG
>DATENN010000009.1:0-3425 GCA_035275045.1 Pyrinomonadaceae bacterium | reverse complement strand
TGCCGCCATCACTGAATTGGCGCGAGTGCGCTCGCTGGTCGTGCGACCATCGTCAGTGATCGTTAAGTATCAAGGCAAACAATTCGATCCCGGCGACGTGGGCCGCGAGTTGGCCGTCGATGCGATTCTGACTGCAAGTTTTCTACGCGCCGGCGATCACCTGCGGGTGACGGTGCAACTACTCGACGTCAGGACCAGCGAAATACTGTGGAGCGATCGCATCGATGCAGATGCCAGTGACATCATTGCGGTCCAGGACACTATCGTGAAGCACATCGTTGCCGGCTTACGAATCGAGCTCAGCCCTGACGAGAAAGATGATCTGGCAAAAGGATCGACTAGCGATGCGGCAGCTTCCGAAGAATATTTGCGCGGCCGTCATTGTTTTGGACAATTCATTTACCACACCATCGACCGCGCGGATGTTGATTCAGCGATCGAGCACTTTGAACGCGCCCTTGACCACGACAACAATTTTGCCCTTGCTTACTCAGCGCTTGGCACCTGTTACGTACATCGCGTTTTGAAGGCTTTGGGCGAAGCCGACGATCACAAAAAGGCGGAACAGGCTTTTGCTCGCGCGCTGGCGCTCGATCCAAAACTATTGGAAGCGCGCATGCAGATGGTTTTCATCTACCTTACCAAAGGGGAAAAAGCGAAAGCGCGCAATGAAGCGATTTCCCTGCGTGACGAATATCCGAACGATGTTGGCGTTCACTTTGTGCGCGGCGTTGTTGCGCGGCTGGACTCTGAGTACGAACGCGCGTTGCGTAGTTTCGATCGCATGGTGCGTTTGAATCCGGGCGAACGCGTTGTCGCCAGTTACAACCGCGCCCGCATCTTCATGTATCAGAAACGCTATGATGACGCGCTCGCGGAATTGGATCGAGGCGCGGAATCCGAACCGGATCATCCAATGATTCAAACTTTTCGCGGGCGGGTGTTGTACTATCGTGGCGAAATCGATGCGGCGACCAAAATTATCGAGCAGGTTCTCGAGCGTCACCCGCGCATGGATGGCATTCGCCCGATACTCGCAACCTGCTTAAGCGCCCAAGAGAAACACGAACTTGCTAATCAGCAACTGACCGCGCGGGTGAAGACAGCCGCTGCGGCCGATCACGACATTTCTTACTGGCTGGCATCGGCTTATTTGTTACAAGGGCGCCAGGTTCTCGCGCTGGAATGGCTGGAGACGGCAATTAGTCTCGGCAACGAAAATTACCTTTGGTTTGAGTCTGATCCGAACTGGTCCGACCTTCACGCTGACCCGCGCTTTCAGGCGTTAATGCAAAAGATTAGAGCGTCATTGGAAAATCGCGAGGCCAACCCTGCATGAAAACTTTCGTCGTCGGCGACGTTCACGGTCGCTGCGCGCAACTTCACAACCTACTCGACATGCTGCCGCGCGACGAAGCGACAGACACGCTCGTTTTTCTTGGCGACCTCATCGATCGCGGGCCGGATGCGCCCGGCTGCGTCGATTTGGCGATGAAACTTCAGCGCGAGAATCCGGAACGCGTGGTGTGCCTGCGCGGCAATCACGAACAGATGCTGCTCGACTTTATCGAGGGCAGCGCAAATCTGTGGATCACTCCGGTGACCGGCGGCGAACGAACCTTCGAACAATACGTCGGCAGCGGTTTAAAGATTGAAAAGGAAAAAGATCTCGATGATGCGCGGCGGCAGGTGGAACAAAAAGTTCCGGCTGAACATCTCGACTTTTTTCATGGTCTAAAGCTATTTCACGAAGACGATTTCGCTATCTATGTTCATGCGGGTCTGGAACGGGACAAACATCCGAACGAAACTTCCGCGCAATCGTTGCTATGGATGCGCGATCTCGATTTTTATAAAAACTATCGCGGCAAGCCCTGCATCTTTGGTCACACGCCCACGCCGCTGTTGCCGCTGCGCGGCCGCTTAGGGCGGCACGGTATCTACATCTCGCACAGCGCGATCGGCATCGATACCGGTTATAACCTCGCGTCGCCGCTAAGTTGTCTTTCCTTACCCGATTTTGCCTTGTATCAAACCTACGCCGACGGGCGCGAAGAAATTCATCACATCACTTCGTTCATTCCCGAAACATTGAAAGCGATGCAACACAAGGCAGGGATCGGCCAGTAGCTTTGCTCAGTGCGACGCGCCGGCGTATTTCTTCTCTCCAGCTTCAATGCGAAAAGGCAGATGGTTTTGCCGCGGCGGCAAAGGACAAGTGGCATAAGCCGTGAAAGCACACGGCGGATTGTAGAGTTTGTTGAAGTCGACGATGACTTTGCCTGACGCGTCGGGCGGAGACACGTAAAGATAACGACCGGCGCCGTATGTCTCACGTCCCGTCGTCTCGTCGGCCAGCATGATGAAGTAATCGGTCTCACCTTTTTCCAGAATCGGATCAATGCGATAGGTCTTGCCGTCGATCTCGAACGCGAGCGCACCCGGCGCTGATTCATCGTCCGTCATTCCTAAAACATTTGTAATCGGAATCGTCTTTGCTGGTTGATAACGCTCAAAGCGGGCTTCAACGCGCCATTTTGTATCGGTAGGAAAATACTCGATGCCTTTGAACTGAAGACGCGCCTCACTCTGCGAATCCTTAACGCGCACGCCGATGCGATCACCGCGCTTTAAAACGTTGATGATGAGCGTGCCCAGCTTCATGATCGTTGGGCCATTGTCATCGTTGTCGTCTTTGAGATCGAGGTTAGTAACCGGTTTGCCGTCAACAGTCACGTTTGCGGCCGGCAACGCGGCCAGACGCACGTGACCGTTATCGAGCCAAAAAGATCCGGCCACCTCAGGGGCCTTGCCGCGCGCAAGCACGACACCGTTACTCGGTGCGCTGCCAAATTTGTTCTCGCCTTCCTTCAACCAGTAGAGACCCACCAGCGTCAGCCAGCTGTCTTCCTTTTTCAGGCCGTTGGCGCGGTCAGTGTGCCACTTTTCAATTTCTGTTTTATGCGCCGCGACGTCGAACGGCGGTGCAGAATTCTTTGCTTTGTTACACCCGGTGAAGACCACCACTGCGAGAATCAAAAAAGCTATGCTGTATTTCATGAAACTGTTAACCCTGTTCTGTAAACTGCTATCGAAAGATTCTTAAGCGTCCCGCTCAACAATGTAGTCGGCAATTTCACGCAATAAACCGGTCGGTCGATTAAGTTTAGCAAGCGCGCTACAAGCGGCGTCATGCACCCTCGTCAAATGTTCGTGAGTCGATTCGATTCCGTAAAGAGCTGGATACGTTGCTTTACGCGAGCGCTCGTCCTTGCCCGGTGTTTTTCCCATTGCTTCGACGGATGAAGTGATGTCCAACAAGTCGTCTGTGATTTGAAATAACAGTCCAACGTTGCCGGCGTATTCATTGATCGCTTGTACTTCTTCCTGATCCGCGCCGGCGATTATGGCGCCGCAAGTTCCCG
>DATENN010000008.1:0-11689 GCA_035275045.1 Pyrinomonadaceae bacterium | reverse complement strand
TCGCCACGCATCTCAGGAATCGACCCACTACCAGGCAAAGCGAATTACTTTCGTGGCAACGATCCTTCGAAATGGCGCCAGAATATTTCGACCTACGCCAAGGTTCGATACAGCGAGGTCTATCCCGGAATCGACGCAGTTTATTACGGCAACAACAAACAGCTCGAATACGATTTCATTATCGCTCCTCGTGCGAATCCTGACCGCATCAAACTGACCTTTGAGGGCACAACCGGCATCGGCGTCGACGCTAGCGGCCAGCTCGAGCTTAAGACATCTGCCGGCGCCATCACGCAACCCAAACCTTTTGCATACCAGGAAATCGACGGCGTTCGTCGTGAAGTCGCTGCTAATTATCGTTTGACAGGCAAGACTGTAACGTTCGCGCTCGGTGCGTACGATAAGACACGCACGCTGACGATCGACCCAGTATTCGTTTATTCCAGCTTTTACGGTGGCACGTTAGGCGAGGCGGGCTACGCTGTCGCGGTAGATTCGCAGGGAAACGCTTATTTTACCGGAGAGACTGTGTCGCACAATCTTCCCATTGTTGGCGGCGTTCAGAGCACCAAGGGTTCTGCAGATAATTTTACCGACGTTTTTGTTGCAAAAGTAAATGCTGCCGGGACCGCGCTGCTTTACTCGACCTATCTCGGCGGAACATTGGCCGATGCCGGTCGCGGGATCAAGGTTGATGATCAAGGCAACGCCTACGTGGCGGGCACGACTCGGTCCGCGAATTTTCCCACCACGCCGGGAAGTTTGCAGCCATTAAAGAGCGCGCTTACGGACGGATTTATTTCAAAACTGAACCCCACAGGTTCCTCTTTGGTTTACTCCACATATCTAGGTGGCGACGATGCTGATGAGATTCGCGGACTTGCAGTCGGCGCTGATGGCCGGGCAACAGTTGCAGGCATAACTCTGTCTTCACGTTTCAGCGCCAGTGGTTTTCCGACTCAGCGCGGCGCTAGTCCCGCGTACAAAACGATTGATAGCGCGGCGACCTGGTCTCTGTCTGGCGCAGGTTTGGGAGCTAACTCTGTGAATCGATTTGCAATTGATCACAATAATCCCTCCAACATCTACGCTGCTACTAGCGCCGGCTTATACAAGAGCATTGATGGCGGTGCAAACTGGAGCTTGTTGTCTAACGGAATCGCAACAGACCGCATACAAGCGGTTGTAATCGACCCATCTAACTCTTCGATTGTCTACGCTGCAACTGAAACTGATGTTTACAAAAGCACGAACGCTGGAGCGCTGTTCGCGATCAAAGCGCAAAATTTGTTTCCAAACACCTTAGCCATTGACCCTGCGACACCGGCAATTATTTACGCTGGGAGCGCACTGGGACTTTTCAAGAGTACAAACAGTGGCGACACGTGGTCAGAAGTCACGTATGGTCCGAATGTTCAACCCGGTGAGTTTGTAAACGCCATAGCAATCGATCCAGTCACTCCAACTATTGTTTATGTGGGAGCAGGGGACGGGGTTTTCAAAACTACGAGCGGAAATAACTGGGTGAGTCTTAATAGCGGCCCGCTCGCGAATTTTGCCTCAGTCACTGCGCTGGTCATCGATCCGCTCAATCGGTCTGTGCTTTATGCCGGTCTCTCCGACGTACCTAATTTGGTAAAAACAACCGACGGTGGCGCGAACTGGACAGGAATAAACTTGTCATTCGTCGCCGATGGGATGACTCAGTTCGTTAACATTAATGAACTTGCCATCGATCCGGTCACTACGAGCACTGTCTTCGCAGCCACGACGGCAGGCGGTATTTTTAAGAGCGTTAACGGTGGTTTGAACTGGTCCCAAAGTAACAACGGCCTGACGCGCTTAAATGTAAATACGGTCGCAATCCATCCTACTAATCCGGCGACAATATTCGCCGGCGCTAGTGTCGGAGCGGATGCGTTCGTCGCTCGAGTGAATGCAAGCGGGACCGGACTTGAATACGTGCGCAATTTTGGCGGCGACAGTGAAGACGATGCGTTCGGAGTTGCACTGGACTCTGGGGGCAACGCTTACGTCGCCGGGCAAACAATTTCATCCAATTTCCCAACTCTTGGCGCATTCCAGTCCACCCCAGGCAAATTCGGCGATGCGTTCGTTGCGAAGTTTGATAATTCCGGCAACTTCGTCTATTCAACGTTCTTAGGTGGCGATAACTTCGAGAGTGCGAATGGAATCGCTGTTAGTGGCGACAATGCCTATGTTGTCGGGCAGACTTTCTCATCTAACTTTCCTATCGTGAATGCCATCAAGTCGACGACAGGCGCGGGCGATAGCGACGCTTTTGTTGCGCGATTTAACACGGCAGGGAGCGGCTTGGAATTTTCGACATATCTTGGAGGCTCTGCTCAGGATGAAGCATTAGGCGTAACTGTGGACTCGAACGGCAATGTGTATGTCGCCGGCGCCACCGATTCGGTTGATTTTCCTACTCAAAATGCGCCTCAACCAAATTTTGGACCACCGCGCGACGGTTTTATTACTGCGCTGAACAGCACCGGAAGCCTGGTTTACTCCACGTTTCTCGGGGGCAGTGCGAGTGATGAAGCGAAGGCCATTGCAGTGGATAATGTTGGCAACGTATACGCAACCGGCGCTACGAGTTCCAATAATTTTCCCACACTCAATGCCTTCCAATCCTCGCGCCAGGGCAATGATGCCTTTATCACAACAATTAGCGGTGCAGGTCTGGCGGCGAATGTACAGTTCACACAAGCCTCGTTTCAGTCAAATGAGAGCGGACCAAACGTCACAGTCTCGGTCACCAGGACAGGTTTTTCATCAGGCGAGGCGACCGTTAACTATGCTACTTCGGACTCAGCGACCGGCAACTGTAATGTTGTTAGCGGCAACGCATCGTCAAAGTGCGATTATGAAGCGTCATTTGGCACAATTCATTTTGCTGCCGGAGAGACGGTACAAAGTATCCACATTCCACTGGTTGACGATTCGTATGCGGAAGGCAACGAGACGTTCACTATCTCACTAACCAGTCCGACGAACAGCAACCTTGGTTCGCCGGCGACGGCTACGATTACCATTCTTGATAATGACAGCGTAACCGGTCCGAATCCGATCGATCAGGCAAACTTCTTTGTTCGCCAGCACTACATCGACTTCTTGAATCGTGAACCCGATGCGGGTGGTTTAGCCTTTTGGTCGAATCAGATCACTGAGTGCCAACAACCCGGGGCCACCTGCAATGCGGCGCTGCGGCGCATCAATGTCTCCGCGGCATTTTTCCTTTCGATCGAGTTTCAGGAGACGGGTTACCTGGTTGAACGCACGTACAAAGCTGCGTTTGGCGATGCCACCGGTACTTCAAACTTTGGGCCAACACATCAGATTTCGGTGCCCATCATTCGCTTCGAGGAGTTTCTGCCTGACAGCCAACAGATAGGCAAAGGTGTGGTGGTCGGAGCGCCGGACGCGGACCAGGTGTTGGAGGCCAACAAGGTTGCTTACTTCAACGCGTTCGTGCAGCGTTCCCGTTTTTCAACCTCGTATTCAGCGTTGCTGACACCGGCACAGTTCGTAGACCGGTTGTTTGCGAACGCCGGCGTCACGCCGACGACAGCCGAACGCGATGCAGCCATCAATGAATTTGGTGGCGCAGCTACGAGTGCTGACAACGCAGCGCGGGCAAGGGCCTTACGCAAGGTGGCGGAAAATCAGACCTTGAACAACAACGAGAAGAACCGCGCGTTCGTGTTGATGGAATACTTTGGTTACCTGCGCCGGAATCCAAACGATCCGCAGGACACGGACTACAGCGGCTATGACTTTTGGTTGACGAAGCTGAATCAATTCAATGGCAACTTTGTGAATGCCGACATGGTGCAGGCGTTCATTGATTCCGGTGAGTATCGCGCGCGTTTCGGACCGTAAATTTCCGAATCGTGAATGCTGAGCGGAATTCGCGCGAATTTTTACGCTGCGATGAGTGTTTCTTCACTCCCACGAGTTCGCGTCACGCAATTTTAGCCGCTAAAACAAGTGGCTTTTGATTTGCAGGCTTAGGACGCCGCATGGCTTTTTACTCGACAGCGGTTCACATACGAGATTAAACTCAGCCGAATGCCACGCCTTGATTCAGCAAAAGTCTTTCACTCAGCCCTGGCCATTGCCTTAAGTTTCTGGGTGGCCGGCGCGGGTTGTTTGCTTGGTTGCGGAGGCATGACGGCTAACGCCGCCCCGCTTTCAGAACAAATCCGCAGTCAGCCGCGTGACCTGGCTGCAATTGTTTCCGCTGAAGCCTGCGCCTCTAAGTCGCACGACTGCTGCGCAAAACACAAAGCCGAATCAAAGCCCCCAGCGGCTGACACCGCGACGCGCGATTCAACTGTGCAAAGCTCGCTGCCGGCCTCCGGCGGCATGGAAGGTTGCCCGCTCGCGATGAGTCGCAGCGCAGTCACCTCCACTTCAGTTCACAACCGCGATACCCAGGCTGTTGTACTAACCCATACGCTAACAGCGCCGCCAACACAGAATTCTGAATTGCCGCTGAACCTCGTCGCGAAGCTACCATTGCCAAATGGCGGCCACACTTACCTGCGCTGTTGTTCCTTTCTAATCTAGAGATCTGCCTGCCGGCAGACTATTAATCTGTCAAAACGTATCAACGGAATCAGTTTGGACTGGTTCTGTTCACTCGTCCGCGCCTTGGTGTGTCACATGCATGACACGAATGCGTTGGACCATCGGCATTATTTCTTCATTCAGGAGAATCAAAATGAAAAACGCAAAAGGCTTTGTTTTAGGTTTAGTGCTGGGATTGGGCCTGGCCCTGTCAGGCGTCGGTTTCGCACAAACCATTACGCAAACTGAGCAGAAAAAAGAAGCCAGCTCATGCTGCGCCATGTCTTGTTGTGGCGATTCGTGCTCAACCATGAAGCACGATCACAAAGGTTCGGCGCCATCGCCCAGTGGTTGTTGTTGCTGCGGCGATTCCTGCCAAATGGACATGAAAGAAATGAAAGAAAAACCAAAGGGCAATTAGTTCGATGAGTTAAGAAGTTGGTGGGTGTTGCCTAACCGCAGCACCCGCCAACGAACCTAAGGCACAACATGCGAATGATTATTTCAAGGGGTTTGTTATCGATCGCCATCATCGTTTTGGTTTGCGGCGCCGTATTGTCTCAACATCAGGGGCACACGATGCCTGGTATGGATCAGCCAAAACCGGCGGCTTCGCCGAAACCTACCGCTTCGCCCAAACCCACCGCCTCACCGGATCACGCTGGACATCAGGCTGAGCCTTTAGCAACCCCAGCACCGCAGCCGTCACCAATGCAGATGGGCAATGCGCCCATGCAAATGAATGCGATGAAATCGATGAGCATGGGACCGTTACTGGTGATGAACGGAGACGACATCGGTGTCCGCGTAGGTGACAGCGACACGAATATTATGTCAATGGGCGGCATGGGATCGGGAACTTCATGGCAGCCCGCTTCCGGACCAATGAACATGGTTCACAAAGAGTCGGGAAACTGGCTGCTCATGTTTCATTACAACGCCACGCTTGGAGTGAATTCACAAGGCGGCCCGCGCGGCGTAACCAAAATTGAGTCGACAAACTGGTTTATGCCGATGGCTTATCACAAGCTCGGGCGCGGCACGTTGCAACTTCGCGGCATGTTCAGTTTTGAACCGTTTACTTTTCCGCCCGGGGGTTCGCCACTTCTTTTTCAAACCGGAGAGACTTACAAAGGCGCCCCGCTGATTGATCGGCAACACCCTCATGATTTCTTGATGGAATTGTCCGCGCAATACACGCATCCGTTGGGAGAGCGCGCCACTTGGTTTGTCTATGCCGGTTACCCCGGCGAGCCTGCGCTGGGTCCGGTGGCGTTCATGCACCGCCAGTCTGCGTCAGAAAATCCGTCGGCAACGCTGTCACACCATCTTCAGGATTCAACGCATATTTCTTTTGGTGTGCTGACGACAGGACTTACTTATCGTTGGTTGAGGTTGGAGGGCTCTGTCTTCAATGGTCGCGAGCCGGATGAAAATCGTTACGACTTTGATTCGCACAAATGGAATTCGAGGTCCGCGCGCCTCAGTCTTTCGCCTACTAAAAACCTGGCGATGCAAGTCAGTTATGGTTTTTTGCGAAGTCCGGAGGCGCAGGAACCGGGCACCGATATCCGCCGCGCCACTGCGTCCGTGCAGTACAACAAGCCGCTGACGCGTGGCAATTGGGCCTCGGCTTTAATCTGGGGACGCAATCACACCAGCAGTCCCGGGGAGACGCATAACTTGAACGGTTATACGTTTGAATCAACGTTCAATTTCCTTGATAAGAATTACGTGTACACCCGGCTGGAACTGGTCGATAAGAATGAGTTGCTGCGGCCGATCGATCGTGCGCTGCTCGGCATTACGGATCATCACGCCTCTTTTCGCATCGGCGCCTATACCTTTGGTGGGGCCCGCGACGTGTTTAGCAGCGAAAAAGTCTTGCTCGGACTTGGCAGTGATCTGACGTTCTATTCAAAGCCCGCAGTGTTGGACCAACTGTATGGCACCACTCCTGTGTCGTGGAAAGTATTTCTGCGGATTCGGCCCGGGCGGATGAAAATGAACAGCATGCATGGAATGCATTAATCAGGCGATTGAATCTGCGGCGATGAGTCTTTCATACGCCGCCGTTAATTCTTCGGGACTGGTAATTGTCATCCCTAAATCACGCAGCAGGCCGTCGCTGATTCCATAGATCCAGCCGTGCACCGCCAGTTGCTGGCCGCGAGTCCACGCGTTTTGGACCACTGTCGTGCGACTGACGTTGACTACTTGTTCGACGACATTTAACTCGCAAAGACGATTCAACCGGTCCGCTTCGTTATGGATGTCTGCGAGCGCAGCTTGATGAATGTGCAGTACGTCCTGCACATGACGGAGCCAGTTATCAATCAAACCCAGTTGCTGGTTCTGCATCGCAGCTTGAACGCCGCCGCAACCATAATGTCCGCAAACGATGATGTGACTGACGCCCAGCACGTCTACCGCGAACTGCATAACGGACAAGCAATTCAGATCGGCATGGACCACAAGGTTGGCAACGTTGCGGTGGACGAACATTTCGCCCGGCTGCAGGCTAACCAGTTGAGTGGCGGGCACGCGGCTGTCGGAACATCCGATCCACAGATAGCGAGGTGATTGTTGTTGTGCCAGCACATTGAAGAACTCAGGATCCCGCGCCTTTATTTCTTCCGCCCAGACCCTGTTCTTCTCGAGGAGATCTTTTAGTTCACTCATGGGGTTCGACCAACACTTAAAGATTAAGGGACGGCGATTATGAACAGCGCAGTTGTAAAGAACAAGCGACGCCCAAGTTTTGACTTCGGCTATAAATTTGCGCACAGCTTTTGCTTACACGATTCGTGACTTTCTTTAGTTTACCTTTCTTCAGCAATTTTCTTGGTGCAGACGTTTCGTTAGCCAACAACAGCGGCCGGGGCGCCGTATTAAAGCGAAACGAGAATTCTCCGGAGGTGACCGGTTGAGACTAACCAAGTTACTGCTTTGTATTTTTTGCGCGTCTGTTTGCGCCGAACCTCTTGTTGCTCAGACAAAACACCGAAGCGCGCCGCGGAAAGCAAAATCGGTAACTCGTACGACGACGACAACGAGCCGCGTTCCGCGCATGCCAGTCCTGCCCGATGTCCGTAATGATCCGGATGTGCAGGATGCGGACGTAGCGATTATCGCTAATATTACGGCGAAAGAACTGAGGTTCGATGCGGTGCCCAATCCTACTGTTGAATTTTTGGGCAAGGACAAGTCAAAAACGGTATGGCATGCGGATCGTTACAACCTGCCAGACAAAATTGAGCCGGGAGTAACCTACCGGAACATTGGTATTCGCCTGAAAATTACCAGCCGGCTTGCCGACATTGATCGCATTGTTGCCGAAGCGCTGGGGGAAGTGCCGATCACAGACATGCCAAAACAGGCACCGACCAGCGCGCCACCAGTACAGAAGGTGCCATGAGTAATTTCGCTTGGCAGAGCTGGATCACTAAATCCCTGCTTATCGTCGGCATGGCGATTGGGTGTGCCACGCTCGCTGCCGCTCAGGGTTCCCAGCGTTTCTCCGGCGCCGTGGACGTTCATAAATTTCCCACCGAGTTGAACGAAACATTTCAACTCAACATTCCCGAGCGACACATTAACGAAAGGAACTATGACGTTGCCACCGCCGTGGAATTGGCCACTGGCGATCGGAATGATTTGCGGGTGCGTGTCGGAGTTGGCCTCCATGCCGACACTATCGATGTTCGCTTACGAAATGTTACGGGCACTGTTCGCTTTCGTGGATCGCTTCAGCGAATTGTAGATTTACTGAATGTGCATCTTAGCTCTGGTCCCTCGCGTTGAGCCCCCCTTTTCTAACTATTTTGAACGAAACTTTGGGAGGATCATCACAATGGTCGTCAGATCTTTGTTTGGGGCCGTGCTTATTCTGCTTTCAATTGTGGTCGCCGGCGCACAGCAGCGCACCGTAACCGGCACACGCGACGCATCGATTACCAGTAGTTCGAGCAGAGTTTCGCAGCAGCAACCTCGTCCAACACCGACGCCGGTGCTTCCAGTTCGTCCGCTTTCGCCTGAGGAAATACAACGTCAACAAGCTGCGAGTGCCCGCCGCGCGCAAGAAGCATCGACTGGAGATCCGGACGTCTTGCTTGATGTTCCCAACTTATCGGTCGACGAGATCAACCTCGACGTTGAAAATCTGAAAGCCAAGGTTTCTCTTGATGCTCGCTTAGCAAACCTATTGGCGCTTACGGCCGGCGCTGATGTAGGAATCGATAAAGTGAAACTTACGATCAAAGGCGTTAAGGCAGAAGTGCTATTAAAAGTGAGACTCGACAATGTAGCGCAAATTATCGACCGCACTTTGACCACTGTCGATCGGAATCCGCAGATCCTTGAGCGCTTGTTGCAGAGTGTCGACAATACGGTAGGTACCGTCGGTGGAATCGCTAACACTGCTCTGCAACCAGGAGGGTTGCTCAGTCAAACGGTGAACACACTGGGACAGACGGTGCAGCGAACCGTTGACCAGACCGGCAACATCCTGGAACGCACACTGGACAACACGGGGACTCTGGTGAACTCGCGGTCCATAGGTAATGTCTCGAGTCTCAAAGTGCTTTCGGAAACGACTAACGCCGCCGGTCAAACCGTTCGTCGTCTCCAGGATACTTCCGGAGGCGTGTTGGAAGTAATTGTGGATTCAGCTGGAAAAATCCTGAGCTCAAAAGTATTAAGCCAGGGCAGTTCCAGACCGTAGGCTTTCCGGGGAAAACGGTAAACGCCATATTCAGTCGCGATCAGGCGGAATGTGGTTTTCTATTCAGAGTTTGGCGGCGAGGACGTCGACTTTCTCTATCGTTGGAGGTTGCGCCAGCAGCTCTGACGCATTTGCCATGAGAGCGGCCGCGACTCGACCGCTCAAATGTGCATCGCGGCCCGCTTCATTCTCGAACGCATCAAAAATTCCGAACGTTGAATGCCCGAAACGAAGCGCGAACCATGTCGTAGTTTCAGGTTCCTCCTGTACCAACGCTAACCCGCTATTCAGAAAGCGTTCGACTTGTGCTTCCTTGCCCGGTTTTGCTTCGAGACGCACGACGAGACCGACAGTAACCATGATTAATTCCTTTCGAGAGTTGTTTGTGGCTAATAGTACCAATGCCTCACGCAACTGTCTTGTTGCGCGGAAAGTTAGCGATACCAACAAGCGATCGAAAAACGCTCTCCGGTCGTGATTGGCGTCACCTCGTGAGTCGTTTCCGCGCGGAAGGCTACAAAAGTTCCAGCGTTTGGCTGCGGCAGCGCGGCGCTGCCTTGTCCATGTTTCCAATCGTGAAACACGAGCGAGCCGCCCGCGTAAGTGTTTTCCTGCTCGCCTTCATCTGATTGATCGTTGAGTAGAATGATCACCGAAATCCGGCGTGCTTCTGAATCGGATCGAATCAAACCGGTGTTGCCGTCCTGATGCGCTACAAAAAAATCGCCCGGCAGGTAATGCAAAAATTGCGCTGGATCGATCTCGTTCAGACTTAGTTTGAAATGGTTTTCGACTTGCGGCTTAAGTTGCGACAGTTGTTGCCTGATCAACTCTTCCGTTTGAATTGACGGAGCATGACGAAGTGCTTTACGTACCCTGTCATCGACGCCTCCCGCAGTTTCACGTCCGTACACAGTTGCCGGAGCGGCGGCAGACGAACGGATTTCATTCAGTAGCCGCGAACAGGTGGCTTGGTCCAGAAATCCCGGTATCAACATCAGATCGAAAACGGCAATTGGATCAAGAGCTGTCATCGTCAGGGATTATAGAAGACTAATCTGAGACATGCATTTGGTTTGCTTTTGCAGTCTATTAGTAAGTACCGTGATCAGTCCCTAATTATTGGCATCCACGCATAGCATGATTCATTTGACCGACAACACCGGTGCGCATGCCGCGCAGGACCTTCACGTCGACCCCGTGTGTCATATGCAGGTTGTGCCCTCGACTGCCGCCGGAAGTTTGGAATATCAAGGCGCAACCTACTATTTTTGCAGCCTCCATTGCCTGGCAAAGTTCGAGAAAGAACCTCACGCTTTTCCAACAAAAACCCCTGTAATTGTGGCACCGATCGGGATTCAATCGCTGGCTGCAAAGCGCGAAGAACACACCGGTGGCGACTATACCTGCCCAATGCACCCGGAAGTGCGCGCAACAAAATTTAGTTCGTGTCCGAAGTGCGGAATGGGACTCGAGCCCGCGACAATTCAAACGCAAAAAACAGAATACACGTGCCCCATGCATCCCGAGATCGTTCGCGATAGCCCGGGTAGTTGTCCGATATGCGGGATGTCACTGGAACCGCGGACAGTTTCGCTGGAGCACGAGGCCAATCATGAACTGAAGGATATGTCGCGCCGCTTTTGGGTAAGCGTAGCGCTCTCAGTTCCTCTTTTGCTAATCAGCATGAGCGAGTTGCTGCCGGGATTTGCAATCAACGAGGCGCTAACGATGGATGCGCGCGGCTGGATACAGATGGCACTCGCGACACCGGTCGTCGTGTGGGGCGCGTATCCCTTTTTTGTTCGCGCCTGGCAATCGATCATTTATCGTTCCCTAAACATGTTCACACTGATCGGCGTCGGCGTCGGCGTCGCTTACGGCTTCAGCGTCGTCGCGAAACTGTTTCCAACTGTGTTCCCGGAGTCGTTTCGTGATCCTTCAGGTGGTGTTCCCGTCTACTTCGAAGCAGCCGCGGTGATCACTACGCTCGTATTGTTGGGCCAAGTACTCGAGTTGCGCGCTCGCAGTCGCACCGGAGCTGCGATTAAAGCGCTTCTTGGTCTCGCGCCTAAAACTGCGCGCCGAATTAATAGCGCTGGAAAAGATGAAGACGTGCCCCTCGCGACTGTGAAGGTCGGAGACCAGTTGCGCGTGCGCCCCGGCGAGAAGATTCCGGTTGATGGCGTTGTTACGGAAGGCGGCAGCACGGTCGATGAGTCAATGATCAGTGGCGAACCAGTGCCGGTAATTAAAGCTCCCGGCGACAAAGTGATCGGCGCCACCGTGAACGGCACCGGTTCGTTTGTGATGAAAGCAGAACGAGTCGGCAGCGAAACTTTGTTAGCGCAGATCATTCAAATGGTGGCG
>DATENN010000007.1:0-10063 GCA_035275045.1 Pyrinomonadaceae bacterium | reverse complement strand
CGGCCATGAAATCTTTTCGTGCTGCGGCGCTGTTTCCTTGTTGCAGCGATGCCGAGCCTCGAGAGATGTAGGCCTTCATTTTGATCTCTGCCAACATCTGCGGCGAGCTGTTGCGATCTGGGGCCGTTTGATTGACAAGATCGATTAACTCTGTCGAAAGACGCGTTGCGGATTTGGTATCACCTGATGCCAGGCTAATCTGCACCTGCATCAATTTCGCGGGCAGGTAATCCGGGTAGTAGCGTTCCAAGTCGCCAGCGAATGCGCGCGCCTGGTCGATGTTGCCCAGATTAAAGTTCGTCTGGGCCATGAAATAGAGACCCGCGCGCGAGTTTGGTTCCTGAATTAATACTTCCTTCAAGTCTTCAACGGCTGCGAGCAAGTCGTTTGATTGTCCTGTTTGTGCGCGAACGCGAGCGCGCAAGAGTAACGCCTGCCGATCATGCTGGTCCTTCTTCAAAATTTCATCGATTTGCGACATCGCGCCGGCCGTATCACCGCGCATCAACATGATTTCGCCCAAGCGGTAACGGCCCTGTGTAAAGTCGGGCGACTGCACGATGATGTCGCGATAGATATTGATGGCTTCGTCAAGGCGATTTACTGACGAGTAAAAATCGGCGAGCACCGCACGGCCTTCCGGCTTATCTTTGTTGAGTTCAGCCAGGGCTTTGTATGCAGTTTCCGCTTTGTCGTATTGCTTGTTGACCAGATAAAAACTAGCGAGCACAAAACGCGATGAACGATTAGCCGGTTCAACTTCAACAGCCTTGCTCATCTCGCCCTCGGCCTCTGCCTGCCGGTTCTGTTGGACTAAAAACTTTCCATACTCAGTATGTGCAAGGCCCGAGTTGTAACTAACCGAGATTGCTTTTTTGAAAGTGTCTTCGGCCCTGGCGTTATCGTTCGTAACAATGTAGAAGCGTGCCAGGCTGAGGTATGACTCGACGCGTTTCGGATCCAATTCGATTGCATGGTTCATTTCCGCCAGAGCTTTGTCGTGTTCGTTCTGCGCAAAGTAAACGCTACTCATCAGGATGTGACCCTCAACGTGGTTCGCATCCTTTTGCAGAATCTCCTTCGCCAGACGTTCTGCTTCGGCAATCATTTCCGGACGCCCCTTGGCGCCGGCGATGTAGTAATTACCAAGCTTCACACGCGCATCGAAGTTTTCCGCGTCCAGTTCCGTCGTCTTGCGTAACTCGTCAAATGCTTCAGGAAAACGCTGCAAACCTTCAAATGCGCGGGCCAATCCCCAGTGGGCTGGCGCGAATCGCTCGTCGATTTGAATCGCATTGCGAAACTCGAGCGAGGCTTCCTGAAACTTTTCTTCTTTCAGGTAGCTTTCGCCTTTTTCGACGTGAGCGACTTTTGATTTTTCAGGATTGGCGCAGCCGGAAATCGCGAAGATGGCTGCGAGCAGAAGGGAAAGAAGGGTTACGTAACGAAGGCTGGATCGGCACTCGATATTCATTTTTTTCTCCTGTCGTGAACCTGATCGTGATCGGTTCGCGGATTTAACTGTCGCTTCTTTCCCAGCGGCGGCGGGCAATGCCACCAGTGGGTCGGAGAGTGAGACTCTTCTAGAAAACCTCTAATTACTTGATGCTTCCGTATTTTTGGAACGCAGTGTCATCGCGGACAGCAATTGCAATTTTTGAAAACCAAGCTGACTGATTGGGCGCGTCAGTCTGGAATGAATTCAGGCAGGATGGTCGACGTTTCACTTGCAAGCGCAATTGACGCTTTAAGTGCCGCGTCTTCCGATTCTTGAATCGGTGTTGTAATTCGAATCATTGCGCCATCTGACCGGCGACGCCGAACGCTGTCGATTACCGTGTAAACCTTGCCCCAATACTCGCTAGCAATCGCGCGGCCACGACCTTGATACCAGTACAGAAGCACTTCCTTGTGATAACCATTCTGGATAACGTACTTGTTCGCCACGAAGGACGGACGCCCTTTCGGTGTAACCGTCACTCGATCTGGATCACTCATCACCCAACCTGAACCTGGCAGACAGTTCAGCGGGCTGTGATACGTGGCGCCGTCGCGTTGGCTTGCGTAGTAACCGACATAGAAATTCAGCACGCGGCCATCGCTGGAACGATAATCGCGCAGCAAATAATCGCTGGCACGCAGTACTGCCATTGTCTTGTCATCGATTTCATCGTCAGTGCCGGTTTGATTCCAGGACGAGATCTGCTTAGGAAAATCCTTCAAGTGTTTTCGCTCGACATGAGCTTCGCCGAGATACGTCCAGGTGTTAACGAAAAGCCCGCCGATAACCATCAGCGACAGAAAAATTCCGAAACGCCAACGTTCCACCTTGGAATTGTTGGTCGCGAGCTCGGCAGTCATTTCGTGCCCTCCGCGACGGTAATGGCGATCGGGTTGATGGGTATACCTTGGCCCTTCATCAGTTGCTGCTTCGAATCATTTCCGCCCGATTTCACGCGGTCCAAAAGCGAGCCGACGCCAAATAACATCAGAAAAGCAACGATGTAGATCACCCAACCCGAGAATGTGTGGAAAAAACCATCGGCCACTCTGGTTCCGTAGTAGCGCGCAAGGATTCCGGTGCCGCTTACGCGCAATGCGTTCGTAAAAATGGCGATGGGCACGGCTGAAAGTAGAATCAAGGTTGATCGCCAAAAGGCAAAGGTCCGCAGGCTCGACCAGCCGCCGCCTCCTCCTGCAGAATTTTTGTCTCGTGGGTGAGTGAAATAAGCGTAAACAACGGCGAGCGTTACCAAGGTCATCAACGACCGAATTCCGCTGCACGCTTCGACCACTTCGAGTTTTTTTGTCTCTCGCGCGCCCAAGGGCATCAGCTCGATCACATTCCCTTGTCGCAAGACCGGAATGTCAAACAACGACATCGCGGACACTGCGCAACGAGATGCGAAAAGTTGAAGCGGAAAAGCTACTTTGTTAAAGATGATTGCCGGAATCGGAATCGCTAGCCACAGCAGGAACATTGGCACAAGCAACAAGCGCAGCAACTTCAAACCCCAGAAATAGACCACAGTACCGGACAGCAGCACGATCATCGAAGTGCGTTGCACATAAAGTTCGGCGCCTGCCGTACCAGCCCATAACGAAAACAAACCGAGAGCTACCAATCCCAAACCAGCAAGCGTCGCGGGGTTTGGTGTGGCTTTAGTAAAACGCTCGCGCTGGCTCCAAAGTATGAAGCCGATCACAAACGGCACTAGCAGTCCGTGGGAATAGTTCTCGTCCGTCCACCAGTCGTGGCCGAGCTTGGCCAGCACCGTGGCGTAAGCGGTGGCGAAAGCCGCCACAATGGCGAGAATGCGCCAGCTCGGTTTGATTGAATTGGTAATGGAGACACTCATCAGACTCGGGGCGCGTTGTTTTCTCGAGAAAAGGGCAATTTTCTTTCGAAAATCATTTTCCGCGTGCGGCCTTGATTTGAAGCGCGCCTACTTTGGGCGGCTCTTAATAACACTCACAAACGTGTGGCGTTTCCGGCATTTGCGCACATTGACTCGATCCGTTCACAATGACGGCGCGGAAAACATCTGAGATGGTTCTTGACGAACTTCGTCATCAACGATTTGTGCGATAGCGAGATTGATTCGAACGCTTGGCGAGCTCGGCGAGTATTTGGCGCAGACGATCCAACGCGATTTCAGGCAACGGCCTTGGGAAAAGGAGACCAAAACCGATGAACGTCGTGCTATGGATTATTCAAATTTTGCTGGCGCTACTCTTTATTTTTGCCGGCGGCGTTAAGTTGATTGGGCCTGTCGATGAAATGATTAAACAGATGCCGGTTCCGATGTCTGCTCTGTTTGTGCGTTTCATCGGAGTTTGCGAATTACTTGGCGGGCTGGGTTTAATCTTGCCCGGACTACTGCGCGTGAAGAAATGGTTAACGCCAATTGCAGCCGTGGGACTGGTAATCATCATGCTCGGAGCGACGGCGATCGGATTGAAGTACGCTCCGAAAACCGCAATATTGCCAATCGTAACCGGGCTATTACTTGCTGTAGTCGCTTACGGCCGTTGGCGTTCAATCCCTACCTCGTGAGGCGCGTCAGCGGCTGGCGTAAATCGAGTACGAAGTAAGAAAATCCGTGTTGCTGCCGCGTGCGATTACCATCAAAGCGGTTTCTTTTCCCTGCGCAGGCAACTTCCACTTGTATGAATAATTGATGCCATCACTGGCGACGGTTGCAGTTTTGACATCGCCGAGGTCTGAATACTTCACTTGATTTCTTTGGGCCATGACGGTTATCAAAATCAACTTATGATCGCGGCTGAACTTTGTTAACACGTAGCGATACTGCGCGGATTGCTTCAGCACCCAAACCTCCTGCTCGCCGCCTTCTTCTTCTTCGCGTTCCTCTTTTTGCTGTGTGGCAATCCGCCGCATGCGCTTATGAACGCTTTCTTCATTCATGCCAATCCGCAGACCGAACGCCTGCCGCGCCGGTTTCGAGCTCTCTGCCGCTGTGACACTCGCCAACAATGACAGCAGAACTAAGGCTAGCGACGTTTTTCTCATCATCATGTTTGGGTTTGTCCTTTCAGTAATGGCCGCGCGCGATGAGTTTATAGATTATTCCGGCCGCTTGAGAAAAACTTGAGTCCATTCATGTTCGACAAAATGCGGTTTTGCCAAGAAAAAGGCCCGCGTGAAGCGAGCCCCATACCTGGTGCCTTCTGGTTTCGTATTCAAAGCGCGTAGTGAATGGCCAGCGTTTCATCAACGGCTTTTGTTAAGCTGAAGTGATTTGCGACCCGATCGATTGCCTGTTTTGCCATGCGGCTGTGAAGCGCGGGATCCATCGCCAGAGTTTCAATTCCATTTGCCAGCGCGTGCGCGCTCCATGGGTCGACCAGCACTCCTGTTTCGCCGTGGGCTACGACTTCTGAAATCGCGCCGGCACGCGCGCCCACGACGGGTACGCCGCAAGCCATCGACTCGGCAAGCACCAAACCAAATGCCTCGCCTACGGTAGCAAGCAGAAACGCATCCGACGCCTGCAGCAAGGAAGTCGGATCCGGCACCAATCCTAACCAGTGCGCGCGATCAGAAATGCCCAACTCCGCACTTAGTTGCTGCAGCTCTTCCAACATTTCTCCATCGCCCGCGACGAACAAATGTGCGCGTGTTCCTCGCTTCGCCAACTCGCCACAAGCCTGAACAATAAGTTGCGGATTTTTGATCGGGCGCAGGTACGAGACAGTCGAAAGAATCATTTCCCCGGCTTCAACTCCGAATTGTTTTGCCAGCTGCTCCCGTTGCTGCTTGTTCGGACGAAACCTGGTGGTATCAATTCCCAAATGCCTGACGACGATCTTTTGGCCGGGTACGCCACCTTCGATAAGTTGACCTTTGATGTACTCCGAGATCGCAATGATGCGAACGAATGGCGCTGTCATGATGCGGTTACGCAAACGAATGATTTGCCGTTTCCAGGACGTGGCCCTGAAAACACCTCCGTTCTGCATCTCATACACAACTGATTTGGCGCCTGCGAGCCGGGTGATCCATCCGACAGCTCGGAAGTAATCAAAAAAGATCGCATGTACGCGTTTGATTTCGTACTCCTGAAATATTTTTTTCAGCGCCTTGTAAAATTGCCAGACGCCCCGTTCATAATTTGCAGTTTCGACAGGGACACCCGCATTCATAAATCTTTGGTGCATATCGGCGGGCAAAGGTCCGGAAAAAATCAGCACCGGCCGGCTGCCGGCTTCAATCAGACTTTGGCAGATCGCTAGATGACGATCTTCCTGGCTACTCCAGGTCCTCGGCGCTGAATCAAGAAGGAATGCGGTATTTGGAAACTTCATATATTTCTAGAGGCCGTACAGAGCAACCAGCTGAGATACGTTGGTTGTAAGATCAAATTTTTGAGCGGCGAGTTCACGTCCCGCCTGGCCCATTCGTGCGCGTAAGTTTTTATCGGCGATCAGCATTTGTATTTTCTCCGCCGCTTCTTCTGCATCATTGCGCCCAACCAAAAAACCGGACACACCATCGGCAACCAATTCGGGAATGCCGCCAACTCGGGTGGCCACGATTGGCTTGCCGTGGGCCATGCCTTCCGCGATCATCCACCCAAACAATTCTTCCCATTGCGACAATTGGCAAACAATGTCCGCGGCGTCATAAACGCCCGCAGTTACCGGATCTTCAATCAAACCTGTCCAGCAGATGCGATCGCTGATTCCTAATTGCACTGCTTGGTCCATAAATTGGGTACGGTGACTTCCTTCTCCCACCAGGACCAGATGCAAATTGCTGCCGCTGTCAATTAATCGTTTCGCTGTATGAAGCAGAGTGAGAATTCCTTTTTCAGGAATCATCCAACTAACCTGCACGACCACGGCGCGATCGTCGGGAATGTGGTAGCGACGGCGAAAGCGAGTAGCGCGTTGTGGATCATGCCAAATGCGCGAGCGGTCAACTGCGTTGTAGACCAGTGCAAACCGGTCCTTCGTCAGCAGTGCCAAACTCGTCAAACAACGATAGCCATACTCGCTCACGCAGATCACTCGAGTTAAAGGCCAGTTGATGATTCGCGTAAGCGCCCGCTTAAAAAGTGGCGCGCGGTGTAAGGTGTGTTCAGCCGGCCGCGAACTGTGATCCGTAAAGAAAATTTTCTTCACTCCCAGCGCGCGTGCCAGCCAAACGTATGGCCCTAGAAAACCGGTAAAGTGGAGATGCAAAATTTCTGGAGAGTAGCGGCGGATAATTTTGGCGAACGTCGCAAGCGTGCGCAGATTGAAAGACGTGGAGTCCGGCAAAGTCTCGATGATAACGTTCGGCAGCTTGAGAAACGCGCGCACCTTCTCGCCGGGTTCTTCAAGAAAACAAAGCACACTTTGGCCTTCCCGCGCCTCGAGCTGACGAGACAGTTCACGGGCAAACGTTTCAGTTCCGCCGATTCGGACCGGACGAACTCCGAAAACTGAGACTGTCGTTTGCATTTTGCTGTGTGCGGACGGGCCAGTTACGAGGTCTTGCTACCCGAAAATAATTCGCAACCTATTTGCGGCGCGACGTTTCAAGTGTCTTATGGCGACCTCGGCATCAAATGCTTTGTTGCTAATGCGAGAAAAGATTGAGGGTTTACCAGCCCGGACGAATGCCGGCTGATAATTCTGTTTGTTACCAAATCCGAGAATGCGTTCGTCTTCCCGCGATAAGCTACCGAGGAAAGCCGCATTCAGCATCAACGGGTGATAGCGATAGTAATCAAGATCCTCGCGCTGCAGCGCAACCGATGGCTTGTGATAATTGAAAAAGCAGGCGCGGCGTTCTTCCAACATGGGGACGCCCTGGCGGTGAATGCCGGACGTATCAAACAACAGTGCTGTGCCGGCTGGACCAGTCAGATCAAAAATCTGATTAGTACCAACGTCGCGCACTTCTTCGTTCGCCACGATACGCGGATGCTGTTTTTGATGACTGCCCTTGATGTAGTTGAGTCCACCCGACCGTACGTCGCTGAGATAAATCGCCAGCTTTACCTCTTTTTGAATCGTTTGATTTATGCTCCTGTCATACCACGCATCGCCGTGCCAGCCATGAAAATCGCGTTTAGTTGGAAGCGATTTCCAACCCTTTGCTTCGGTTAATTCGTATTCGTCACCAAGGTACTGATTGAGAATTGCCTTCACGAGCGGATGCAAGACTAGATCGACAAAGCCTTGATCAAGTGTCAACACGTCTTCGACCAGATGCCGGTAAGGTTCCGTCTTTTGATATCCGTCGTAGTTATTCCACCGCAGTCGCTGCAAGCGAACCTCGAATGACTTCTGCATCGACCTCAACGTCTTTAGATCAACTAATGAAGGCAAAACTATCAAGCCGTCGCGATGCAAACGATGGGAAAGCTCCGTGACTTGAGCGACGTCAGGCGCGCAAAAGAACGATCTGGAATCACAAACTTCACTAATTCGTATTTCTTCTCGCATTGACTATCCGACCAGCTCCAATTGTTGTTCTCGTTCGATCAAAGCGACTCTCTGCTCCGCCATAATCTGTCGCAATTTATAGTTGCGATACTGATTTGGATTCCCCGCGTGGCCATCAACCGCCGCGGCCACCATGTTGAAAGCTTCGCGCGTGCTGGCAAAGTGAATTTGAAAATTATTTCGCTCAGCGTGGTCCAGAGCGCTATTCAAAAAGCCTTTCATTTGCTCGCCAATCATTGCGTCTTGATCAGCGTCGAAAAACGCGTGTGAAAACAACTTAATAAACACCCAATCGGATTCGCCTTTCACGCTGATATTCGCATTCTTCCAACGGCGAAAGCGGTTTAACGTGAGCGGATAGTTCGCGGCAAGTGCGCCGTCATCGATGCGCGGGACCGGCAAATGATGCGCGCGACGACTCCAGTCAAAAACGAGTGGGCCGTCGAAAATCACTGGCGTTCGCAAGCCGCCGCCGACTTTTATACTCGGGCCGGAGCGATGGGGTCTTGCCTGCCTTAGATCATGGCCGCATTCATAGATCGCATTGATTCGCTTAACCTGAGATTGAAACGGCACCGACGGCAAAGTGAAATCTGCGTAACAGCCAGTGTCAGCGAGGATTTGCATTTCGTCGTCAACACCGCAGAACCTGCCACCCGCGGAATTCGCCAGTGCCCAGTTCCCGTGAACAAAGGCGTACTGCGGTGACGTGTCGGGATTTTCACGAGAGAGGCAATTGTGTTCATACGCGAGCGTGTCGCGGAAACGCTCAAGCATCAACCGGGTGTTGTAACTTGTATCGGGCTGCTCAACCCCGTGATGTAAGTGAACCTCGACTTCACCAAATCCCTCGCGCTGGAGATCCGCGAGCATATTCAGTATCGGCCGTTCGTACTGTTCGGCTGGGAAAAAATTGGTGTGACGAAACGGCGTACCGTCGTGATCGCGAACGGCTTCTCCGGTTGCGCGAGCAAGATCACACCATTTTGCGAGGCGGCGAAGTGCAAGATCTCCCAATCCCGGCTCAAAGTGATTCGCTACTAAAATGATTACATGCTGAACGCGAGTCGAACGGGCTCGTCTTACAAATTCGTTAGCGCGCCAAAACGGATATCGAGCCAGCCACGGCAGTGACCACCTCACCTTGTCCGTCAACTTAACTTTTACAAAATCTTCAGACATTATTTGGCCGCTGTTCCCTCAGCGCGTTACGCGGTTTCCGTTTCTTGCCGCGACGGCGCCTGCATTTACTAATAAATCAACGTTCAAGCCAGGATCACTACCGTCGCTGGCCCTATTCCGGGTGCGACTCTCTGCGGACAGTCGCCAGTTGCCGCGCGCAAAATCTACGAACCCGACGCGTTGATAAGAAGCGACAAAATAATTTCCGGATGGGTATCTGTCCTCAAAACGTTGGTCCGCAGCGGTGCTGAGATTGTCCGCGAACACATTTCCTCTAAAGACGCCGTCCGGATAACAATTGCAAAACGGATTAGTGTCGCCACACTGCATGCCGCTGATTTGACAGACGACTCCGTAGCGATTGAGCTGCACAATGTTGTCGCGAAACACAAAACCGTGCGTGGGAGCGCCATAACCGGTCAACACGTTGCCTTCTTGCTGAACCGTGTTATGGACCACTTTGATCTGTTCCGCGCCGTTAGTTTGAACAAAGTAGGGAATGTTGTTGGGCTCGTTCGGAACCAGATCAACAAATAGATTATTCTCAATCCGAATTCGCTTGGCTGTTTCGCTTTGATGCTCGTTGTCGCTACCCAAAATGTTAACGCCAGTACTCGCGTGCCGGACGATGTTGTTCGTCACAACTACATCTTCGATCGTGCTCCACGGCGCGTTGCCTCCCTGGTTGCGGACTGTCAACACGATTGCCGTCGTCAGAATGTCGCTTTCGATCAAATTACCCTCGATTAATACTCGGCGCGCATTTTTTAGTTCGAGTGTGCCCTTCACAGTTGCGCGACCGACCCACTCTTTTCGTTTGCGAAAATAGTTGCGGCGGATTTCGATGTCAGATGGAACAAGATTGGGAATCGAAGGGTCGCCGCCTCCGACCAACATTACTTCACCTGCGCCTTCGAGATAA
>DATENN010000006.1:0-7351 GCA_035275045.1 Pyrinomonadaceae bacterium | reverse complement strand
TTGATGTAGTACTTACGTCAAGGCAATCAAATCGCGACTTCTATCGCATCGGATTTGGAGTTGATTTGATTGATCTGTTTAAGCCTAAGAAGGAATGAGGTACCGCTCTAAACCTTTCTCACCCCACCCGACAGACGCCCGCTGCTGCAAGCCGCGGGCGTTGGTGTTTACATGAAAAAAGCTTCTCTTGGATTAGTATTGAAAAACGGCGAGTGATCTGGACCGATTAGTCGTGGTGCACTGTTGGCGCGTCGGCGTGCGGAACGAAGCAGCGGCGACAGCGGGCTTCGTACATGCCGGCGCCGCCGACCGCTACCCGTTCTTCCGATTCAAAAGTTCGTTGGGTGTAGTTCGCAGCCTGGCCACACTTCATACAGATGGCGTGGGTTTTGGTGATGTATTCGGCAATTGCGAGCAGCTGCGGCATGGGCTCCCACGGTTTACCGGTGTAATCCTGATCAAGTCCGGCAATAATCACTCGCATGCCGCGTCGCGCAAGTTCATTAGCAACACGCACCAGGTCGTTATCAAAAAATTGTCCTTCGTCAATTCCCACGACTTCAGTGTCAGGTTCGATTTTCGCGAGCACGTCGGCGGCACTGCGACTATTTGCGGACTCATGCCTCATTTCCGAATGAGACACAATGTGATCGTTTGAGTAACGTGAATCGACTTCAGGCTTAAACACCTGGACTTTTTGTCGCGCGATCTTTGCGCGACGCAAACGACGAATCAATTCCTCGGACTTACCTGAGAACATCGAACCGGCAATCACTTCGATCCAACCGGCAGCGCCGCGCGCCGGGGGCGGCTCGTTGTCGTTGTATTGTGCAATCAACTCTTCCATGGAACTTAAATAAAGTTTCCTTTCCGACCATCCAATCAGGAATACAAACGCGAATTGTAGAATGGCGCCAGCGCAGCAATTAGCGCCGCTTCAAAGCTCATCGCACGAGTGATCAAGTCACGAGAAAGAATTCCCCAGGCGCCCTGACGGCTGCGAACGTCGGCGACGCCTGCAACTTCGTCAATCACTAAACCCAACTCGCGACGACCCTCGATAACCTTTTTAGCAAGCGAGGCGGGCACGCTTATCGACGGTGTTGCCCCAAAAGTTCCGGTCTTGCCGTCCGTCGCGTACGCCCAGCCCCGCAAAAAAGTATGCCATTCACCTTCAATCGAGACTGAGTGAAAGCCGCCTTCCAACCCGACAAAGACATCGGCGCTGCGCCGCTGTTGCGCTAGCAGATCGCGCACGGCTAATGCCCGCTCCCGCGCGCCCTGCATTAACTCCCAATCGTTTAAAGGCATCGCCGGCACGTTTGTTTCAACCCGACGCGCGATTATTTCAACCTCAGCCCACGCCGGATCCATTTCGGCAATGCGCGCGATGCTGCCTCGGACAGCCATGATCTTGGCCGCGCGATCCGAACCGAGGGCGATGGTTTTTGGTGCGGCCGGATTTTGCGCGTTCACAATTTGTCGTTTGCGATAATGGGACCGCCGGATAAACGCGTCAGAGGCTATAACAGAGCGATGCTGCCGGTCAAAAGTGTGTGTTTGATGAAAAAAGTCCGCCTTGACATCATTGAAGCGCATTGCTGTAATCGATTCATCGCGAGCGGAAAGTTTGTTGCGCTCAACGAGTCTTATGCACGACTCAAAGCGCCGAACGTCTAAGGTTTTTCGGAATAGCTGGAGGTAATTCGCTTTGTCTCTAGACGAATTAGTCTACGACTGGAACAAGATTGATCCGGCGCTCACGGCGCCCGGCCGACATATCGGCTTCGATGATGAGACTTTGCGCGACGGCCTACAGTCCACTTCCGTTTGCGAGCCCACGGTTGAAAAAAAGATCGAATTGTTGCACCTGATGGATGCCCTCGGTATCGACACCGCAGATATAGGATTGCCCGGCGCCGGTGGAACACACGCCGCAGGCGTCGAGTTGATGGCGCGCGAAATCGCTGAAAAGAAACTTAAGATTCGTCCCAACTGCGCCGCGCGAACGCATCGCAACGACATCGTTCCAATCGTTGAAATCTCACAACGCGCGGGAATTCCGATTGAAGCTTGTACCTTTATCGGTTCCTCAGCCATTCGTTTTTTTGCCGAAGATTGGACGCTCGAGAAATTACTTAAGCTAACTGAAGAAGCAGTCACATTTGCGGTTGGCGAAGGCGTGCCGGTGATGTACGTCACGGAAGATACGACGCGCGCGAACCCCGAAACAATTCGCGCACTGTACACGACTGCTATTCAATGCGGCGCAAGAGCTGTTTGTGTTTGCGACACAGTGGGCCACTCGACTCCGGACGGCGCGCGTGCAGTCGTCAACTTCGTCAAGAGCATCATTGACGAACAAGGAGGCGGCATTCGGCTGGACTGGCATGGTCATCAGGATCGCGGGTTAGGAGTGATCAATTCAATCGCTGCCATTCAGGGAGGCGCCGACCAGGTACACGGTTCGGCGCTGGGTATGGGCGAGCGCGTCGGCAATACTCCAATGGACCAGCTGTTGGTAAATTTGAAGTTGATGGGATGGATCAAAAACGATCTGTCGCGGCTGGGCGAGTATTGCACGCTCGCTTCCGAAGCCTGCGCGTGGGAGATTCCGCACAACTACCCGGTGTTCGGGCGTGATGCGTTCCGCACGGCCACCGGCGTTCATGCCGCTGCCGTAATCAAAAGTTATCGCAAAGGCGATAAGGCGCTTGCCGACCTGGTTTATTCAGGCGTGCCTGCGGGCGAATTCGGTCTTGAGCAAGTCGTTGAGATCGGGCCCATGAGCGGAAAATCCAACGTCATTTATTGGTTAGAGCGTCGCGGCATACAGGCCAGCGAGGAACGGGTAACGCGAATTTACGATCGTGCAAAGCAAGCTTCCGCAGTCTTAGCCGAAGAAGAGATAATGCAATTGGTTTAGTTCAGCCCTGCCTAAGTTCACCATGTCATCCGCACCTGCTTTGGATCAATCTCTTAATGAGCTTTTGAAAAACGACGCCGTTCAACGAGCGTTTGGTTATTTTGAAGCTCAGGCGGAAGCCATCACCGAGGAACAAATCAAAATCAACAGCATTGCTGCGCCGCCATTCGGCGAGGTTGAACGCGCTGTTTACTTGCGCGAACGTTTTCAACAGTTGGGTTTGTCCGATGCAGAGATCGATGGCGAAGGAAATTGTCTGGCCGTTCGGCGCGGAAAATATGATCAGCCTTTACTTGTAATCAGCGCGCATTTGGACACCGTGTTCGCTGCGGACGTAGACCTGACCCCAAAACGAGCCGGGGCCAAGATTTGCGCGCCTGGCATCGCCGACGATGCCTGCGGACTTATAGCTTTGATCGCAATTGCGGACGCATTCGCAAGCGCCGAACTACAAACAACCGGCTCGATCTTATTTGTTGGGACCGTGGGTGAAGAAGGAGAAGGTAACCTCCGCGGCGTAAGATATTTATTTACCCAAGGCGAATGGACCAATCGTATCGACGCATTTATCAGTTTCGATGGTGCAGGTCTGAATCGTATAACAACCGCCGCGCTGGCATCGCGGCGGTATCGAGTCCGCTTTACTGGGCCCGGCGGACATTCGTGGAGCGATTTCGGTGTCGCAAATCCCATTAACGCAGCAGCACTGGCGGTTGCAAAATTAGGCGCCTACCCGGTTTCGACGGATCCGCGAACAACATTCAACGTAGGAAAAATTCAAGGAGGCCACAGCGTAAATGCGATTCCACGTGACGCCTCAATCGACGTTGATTTGCGTTCTGCAAGCGCAACCGAGCTGTTAAAGCTGGACGCATTCTTTCGGCGGGCAGTACGCGAAGCTGTTGACGAGGTCAACATTGGGCGGCGCGGCGGATCTGCTGCGTTAGTCGTCGAAACTAATCTTTTAGGAGAACGGCCGGGCGGCGCAACGTCATCCGAACACTCATTGGTCCAGCTGGCGTGGTCTGCGACCGCTGCCGTCGGCGGTACGCCCAGACTCGAGCTCGCCTCGACAGATGCAAATCTTCCAATCTCGCTGGGAGTGCCTGCGATCACGCTGGGCGGTGGTGGCAGCTCTGCGAATTCTCACACGCCTGAAGAATGGTTTGACCCGCGCGGACGTACCGCTGCCTTGAAGCGAGCCTTGCTTGTCATTCTCGGAACAATCGGAATCGCTAACTAAAGATCAAAACGAAAAGGCAAGCGCTTTTAGCGGCTTGCCCTTTTGTTTTGGTCTCTGTGGTGAACTTCTAATTAATCGGAATCGTTACTGTGGTGGATCCAGCTTTCCCGGCCGGAAATCGTTTCTGTCTGGCAATTCGCAAGGCCGTTGCGTCTGCACCTGACGCTTGAGTCACGCGACCCGACTCATCGTACGTCACTGTAACCGTAACTTTCTTTGGACCAGCCTTCGCGGTTTCGGCCGAGAGACTCGTTGGCGCGGGCAATGTTGGCGCGGCCCCAGTGTCACGGTTAGCTAACGCTTTCTGTTCTCGTAGTCGTGCCTGTTCTTTTTCGTGTTGACGCTTGGCGGCCAGTGCTGCGTCATTATTCTGTTCGGCAGGTTGCGAGGTTTCCGGTGCGACTTCGGCAACCGCGGGCGCTGCTGCCGTTTCGGTCGCCGGCACCGCCGGCGCAACCTGGCTGCTGGACACTTGAGTCTTCGCGCGGTTGTACCAACCCGCCGGGACACCAATTACCGCTACGCTCGCAACCAGCGCGAATGCAACGGCGGCGCCAATCATCATCTTTCGTTTGCCCGCGCCCTCCCCTTTGAAAGACAGGAACGAAGGAACGCGCAAGTTCTCTAATTCATCATCGGATTCTTCGGTCGACGCCGAATCTGGAACGATTTCCTGATCGTCTTCTCCGCCGTTGAATGCTGACGCAGGCGCGATACCTTCGTCCAAACGGCGCAGGCCTTCCAGCACTACTTGCGTCCACGGTTGATTTATAGTGCGTTCAGAGGGTTCAACGGCGCCGCTGAATTCGAACTTCGCATTAGGTAACGTCAACGCAAAATAAACCGCGTCGATTCCGCGCAAGGCGCCAACGCGCGCATCGACAACCGATCCCGATTGCAAATAGAAATGGCCCGGGCCTTGAGGATACAGAACTTTCAAAAGTCCCGTCTTGCGTTGATTGCAAAAAAATTCAATCAACTCGGAAAGTGAGAGGTCGCTTAGATGCCCGCTTAATGCCATTTGAATTTACTCCTCTAATTCGTAGTCGTCGCGCGTTTCGCGACCACGGGGAACAGAACTACTGGGTGAGCGAAAACTTGTAATTGATCATCCCCGAAACTTTTACTGGTTGCCCCGAAAGCTTGGTAGGTGAAAAGCGAGCTCGCAACGCTGCCTGTACGGCAACTTCGCGTAAAGCTGCTGGTCCATCTGAAGCCTGCGCAGAAATGACTTTTCCGGTCTCGTCAACGATCACATTGACTGTTACCACGCCCGACTGACGCATTCGCTTGGCAGCTTCCGGGTAAGTCGGTGGCGGTAAACTGACCGCGGTTCCGTTGAGTACACCGCCCGAGACTGGTCGCAGCATCGGTTTCGGCGCAGCCGGTGGTGGTTCCGAATCTAACTTTACTGTCACCGGTTGCGAACCCGTGGCGACGTTCTTATTTGCGAAATCAATCGAGTTCGAGTTGAGCTTGTCCGGATTGATCGCATTAGGCAAAGCCGCCACGTTTTTTGTGTCTGGCGATTTAGCTACCGGAGTATTTGCGGATGAACTACTCGGGGTGTTGGCAGCAGCAGTTTGCGGCTGGGCCATGCGCAGAATTTTATCGTCGAGGTAGTACATGATCGAACGATAAGTGACTTCGGTCGGTTCGAATGACAGTTTGCCGCCTTCAAATACAGCTACGGACGTGGTCATCTTGTTCCAGTTGCCGGCAAAGTCGTATTCGTATTTATAAGTCTCTTTGCTCATGAGCGAGCCGTCCGCGTTGAGCAGAGTCATCTCGCTGATGTTTCCCTTTTCGTCATACTTGTAGACTTCCTTGCCCGTTAACGTCGCACCGGCAATGGGGAAATATTGATTTTCAATCTTCGCGCCATTTTGATCGTAAGCGACAACTTCAAGCACTGCGTGTTTGGCTTCGGTAACCTTGCCGCTTTCATTCAGCAACTTGGCGACTTCGGTCCGCACGCGCCGCACGGGCCCCATGAGACCATCGCGAGTGCGATCGCTTTCCGATATAACGGCTGCCGGTGCAGGTTGTGGCAGCGTCGCTTTCGCAGTCAGATTTGTTTGTGAAAAAGTCGTTGAATTGAAAGCGGTAAGAATACCGGCGGAAAACGCGAGCATAGCGAGAAAGCGTGACATTTGATTCGCTCCTGGTGCGGGAGAATTTGCGTTTGAATGAACGCGAGTGAGGTGAATTTCTGCTGGTGGAATATCCGCCGCAGTGTGGCGGCAACACATAATACTGCGTTCAACGATGTTTGTCTAGGGGCAACAACACCTTGTTGACGCCGTTTTATTGAGGTTTTTGTGTCTTCAGGGGCGCTGTCCGTCCGTTGGTCGCGATGGACTCGACGATTTCGTCGATCACCCTCGTGCTGGGCGCACGACCGGTTGCGTCGTTACACATGATGGAAAAAGCGGCGACGCCACGCGGCGTGTTGACGTAACCGGACAGCGAGTTGTCGTACGTCAGCGATCCCGTCTTAGCCCAAACCTGATCTGCCAGGTTGGACATGCGGCCAGCGAGCGTGCCGTCGCGGCCGGCGATGGGAAGCGTGTCTCGGAAGACATTTGCCGAAGCCGTTCTGGACATCGCGACAAGTAGCCGCGCGCTAGTCTCAGGCGTCACCAGGTCAAGTCGAGACAGGCCCGAACCATCATGTAACGCAAGCCTGGCGACAGACACACCCGCTCGCGACAGCCACATCCGCACGACAGCCACGCCATTCTCGTCGTCACCGGCTTCACGTCCAACCGGTTCTACTCCATTCGCCATGCTGCCACGTTCACGGCCCAGCGTGCGCAAGATCAATTCTGCATTCAGGTTAATACTCTCCTTGTTGGTCGCCTTGGCAATCTCGCCAAGTGATTGACTCACAACCGTCGCCAACTCGGATGCTTTTGCGGGATCGAATCTCGCCGACGGCGCGATGCGCGCGTCGCGCGACTGCGCTTCTCCCGCGACTTGAATTCCACGTGCCTTTAACGCGTCAATAAACAAACGCGAGGCCCACATGGCAGGATCATGGACAGCCAGTCTCGCGCCAAATCCTTTGCTCGACGGCGCGAACTCGCCCCACACTTCCACGTTGTTGTCCGACAAGCCGCGATGGAGACCCACAGTTGGTCGTTCATCTTTGCCGGAAATGCCCATGCGATTTTGAATCG
>DATENN010000005.1:0-4163 GCA_035275045.1 Pyrinomonadaceae bacterium | reverse complement strand
ACTGGGTTTCTCGCGGACTCTGACGACGAGTGGGTAGAATACTTAAGTCACTTAATAAAAGATCACGATCTGCGAACACGCATGTCACACGCGGCGGCAAAAGCGGCAAACGAGCGATACAGTCTCGAAAGCAATACGCCGAAAATTATTGAGGCTTTCAAGGCTGCGCTTAATTAGCGAACCAGTGTTGCGATGCACAAGTACATTGAGTCATTGAACAAAGTATTTGCCGGCGCTCCGAATAAGCACGAGGCAAACTATCGATCTCGCGAGATCCTTGAAGAGATGTCGCACGATCCGGCTTTCTTCACCACCGCGCTCCAAAAGCATTTGCAGAAGCCCGACTCGCTGAATACGAAACATTATCCGGTGGTGGGAATCGACATTGAGTTGAATCACTTGTTTGGGCTGGTGGCAAATTGCTGGATACCTTTGCCGGACAAAGCTACGGACATTTCAACCAAAGCTATTCATCATCACGGCGACATGTTGTTATCCACGGTGACGGCCTTTGGGCCAGGTTATGAGCATTGGACTTTCAAACGTCCCGAACCAATCGATGAAGAGTCGGAAAGTTATTCGCTTCGTTTGATCGAACGTGCGCCACATCCCCTACATCACGTCGCCTTTGTTGACAGCTATGTGGCGCATCTGCCGTTTTATCCGGGAAGCATGACGATTACGTATGCGCTTTGGAGCAGCAAATTTCAGTCGAGCTGGAAAGACCGCGTTAAGCGAGTCCCGTTGCTACAAAAGAATTCGGCGCGACTTAAACAATTGGCGTCGCGCGCAGGGATGGCGCGGCATTTGGACCTGAAGGTCGTTGAATACTTTGATTTCTATCCAACGGACTGCGGCTTTAAAGGAATTCGTGAGCGGAGAGAATTCGAGCGCGGGCCGAACAGCGACTACTTGTACAGCTTATTTCACGTGATTCAGCAGACGGGCAATGAAAGGGTTACGCCCTTAATTCGACGGCAACTGGAAATGGATCAGTCACTTGAGAATGCAGATTTGTTAAAAGATCTCTTGCAACGGCTGGAGCGCGGCGAGCCCATTGAAGGGCGTTTATCGGCAACGCATTATGGCGTTGAGCGCGCAAATTTCACCAGAAAAGAATTAGAGGCAGCGTTGGCGGCAGAATCAGCAAACGTTCGTAGTGCCTCGTCAACCGCGACGAACGCCGGCTGAATTACCAACTATGCCTGCAAACAGCGCGCTGCGTCGTGCCACCAAACGAGTCCTGCACGGTTTCCTGGGCGACTCAAGCTACAAATACTTTCAGGCAGTCTCCAAAGCCAAGGACATTCGCAACGGGAGTTGGTCCGAGCCTGAGCTCGATCTAATTCCAGTGGCAATGAAACCGGGCGAGACTGCCTTGGACCTGGGCGCAAATTTTGGCCTGTACAGTTATCACCTCGGAAAAATCGCCGGCAAGGTTTACGCGTTCGAACCAGTCCCTTTTACTTTTGAAACGCTAAGCCTGGTCGCGCGGCTGTTACGCTTTCGTAACGTCGAGTTGATCGAAAAAGGCTGTGCTGAACAAGCTGGAAAAATTTCATTTGAAGTTCCGGTGCAGACATCCGGCGCGTACGCGGCGGGACAGGCATACATCGGCGGGCGCCGCGACGATCGTGAAGGCAAAGAACAGCAAGTACGTTGGGCAGGAACGAAACAAGTGGAATGTGAAGTCGTCAAGCTCGATGAATTTCTTCCCCGCATCGATCGATTGTCGTTAATCAAATGCGACATTGAGGGCGCTGAGTTGTTTGCTTTTCGCGGAGCGCAGAAAATGATCGCGAAGCATCTGCCGTCCGTAATTTGCGAAATTAATCCCTGGTTCCTTGAAGGCTTTAATATTCGACTCGAGGAGTTGCTGAGTTTCTTTACCGAGCAAGGCTATGGTTTGTATTTCTATCGCCGGGAAAACGGAAAAGGAAAATTAGAACCGGTATCCAAAGAACAGGTGGTCGAAGACAACTACATTTTCATTCATCCCGACAGGCTGTCGCGTTTTTCGTCACTGCTCGCCTAAAGTTTTATGACACCCAAACCGTCCGCATAAACTGTAGAAGGGCACTGTTGTGGATACTCGGTTGTTTGTGCAGCTGCGGTCGTTGTTGCAAATACGTAAAGCACGACCGAGCCACGTAGATACACAGAACGCCGAAAGGATCGAAACAAGCCTCGATTTAGAATTTAACGCGTCAGCAACAAGTCTGTTATTCTGAATTGCTCTATCAAGAATTGCTTTCAGCGCCTTGAACGGCCAGGGACATCAATTAGTCGGGCGTGATCTTTGGATGCGGAAACAAAGCAAAAGCCGATTGACGATGCTCGCGTTTGTCGCGCTATTGCCGTCTTTTCTAAAACGGTCGTGCTATCGCTGGTTCTTCGGTTATCGAATCGGGAAGCGGGTTCGTATCGGCATTAGCATCATTGATGCGAGCGACTGCAACATCGCCGATGACGTGCAGATTGGTCATTTGAATCTGGTTGTACGAGTACAGCAGTTACGTGTCGATGATCATGTAAAAATCGGGCACTTGAATATTATTCGGGGCGGCGACGAAGTTCATCTGGGCCGTTATGCCGAAATAATTCGACTGAATGAGATCAACTCGATCGCTGAACCTGAAGTAGTCAATCCTATTGACCCCCGATTTATTTTAGGAGCGGGAAGCATCATAACGGCGGGGCACAAAATCGACTTTACCGACCGTGTAACTATTGGACGACGATCGATTTTGGGCGGTCGCAATTCTTCGTTGTGGACACATAATCGACAGCGAACGCGGCCGATCGACATTGGCTCTTTTGCCTATATTGGATCTGAGATTCGCATCGCGCCCGGCGGCTCGGTGCCTTCCAGATGCATTGTCGGAATTGGTTCTGTTATCACCGGCGAATTAACTGATGAAGGATGTTTGATCGCGGGCGTACCGGCGAAATCGATCAAGCCTTTGAATGAAGAGGATTGTTTTCTAATTGAACGAAAAACCCGAAAAGATTTACCTGATGATGTGTAGCTCCGAAGTAATGACCTAGACGTATGAATGCTCTGCTGACATTGCTGTACTTGGTGGTGTGCGTTTTTATCGTGATCTTTGTGCCTCCGTTGGTGGCGCCGTTCACGGCGGACTATGGCACATTTACAATTTACGACGGAGCGCGCGCCGTGGTGTTCTGCACCGCGTTGGCGTTGATCTTTGGATTTTACTCGTACAAGAGTGACATTCAAGGTCGCTTCCTACTGCGGCTGTTTGTGAGTGCACTGTTGGCGCGAATGGCTGTGGCGCTCGCCATTTTCGGCTTAAGGGGCCAGTACTTTTTTGGTGGCGACGCCCTTACCTACGACTTTTTCGGTTACGCACAAATGTTGGCATGGAGGGGCGACAGCTATTTCGCCGGTGTGGCAAATCAATTTGTTCGTAGTGGCGAGGGTTCCGGTTGGGGCATGGTCTATTTGGTAGCTGCGGTCTATCAGCTGTTGGGCCGCAACATGCTCGCGACGCAACTTATGAATTGCGTTTTTGGCGCGGCGACGGCAGTCGTTATCTACCTGTGCGCACAGCAAGTCTTTCAAAACTCCCGCGTGGCGCGTCTATCAGGCATCGCCGTCGCTTTCTATCCTTCGCTTGTGCTTTGGTCCGCGCAAGGGTTGAAGGATGGACCGATCGTTTTTTGTCTTTCAGTCGCAATACTCGCGACGCTAAAATTAGGACAAAAACTGAGCCTGAAATACATCCTGGTGCTGGTGCTGGTGCTGTTGTCGTTGATTGCGCTGCGTTTCTATGTCTTCTACATGATTGCCGTCGCTGTGGCAGGCGCGTTCATCATCGGAACCCAACAATTGTCTGCTACCAGCTTTGCGCGCCAATTTATGGTGATGATTCTGCTCGGACTCGCACTCACATACATTGGCGTGACGCGTTCGGCGAGTGTGCAGATGGAACGGTATGGCAATCTTACTTTGTTGCAGAACAGTCGGAACGACCAGGCGCGTTCCGCCGAGTCCGGTTTTGGCAGGGACGTTGACGTATCCAGCGCATCGGGAGCGTTATCAACCATACCGATTGGTTTGCTTTATCTTTTGTTCGCGCCTTTTCCCTGGCAGATCACTTCATTGCGTCAAAGCATTACGCTGCCGGAGATGATTATCT
>DATENN010000004.1:0-4999 GCA_035275045.1 Pyrinomonadaceae bacterium | reverse complement strand
TTTCGTATAGCGTTCGAAGAAAGTGCTCGTATTCTGAGCGGCAGAAAATGTGCGCCGGCCGATGATTACGAATAGCTTTCCTCTTTGATTAATTTTGTCCCGCTTGATCAAGCCGTAGAGCAAAGGCGGCGACAGTAGCGTGTTTCCACCGTTGTTCCAGCGCATATCAATCACCAACTTGTCCACGTCGTGGCCGTCAATGAACTTGAAAAGCCGGTCTGCGAACGCCGCAATTGACTCTTTCTCATCATCGAGCACCGCGTTGTATTGGAAGTAAACAATCTTCTGCGGCTCGAGATATTCAAACCAGTAATGCGGTCTTGTGTTCTTTAGATAAAGCGGCAGCGGCGCCGGCAAAGTCTGTGCATAAGTAATCCAATCAGTGGGAAAGTCATTCCAGATATGGCTGGTCGGGTGATCAGCGTCCGCTTCAACATTCACAGTCCGCTCATTACCGTCGACACCACGCAGTTTTAGATCGATCTTTTTGGTGTCGGAAACCAGGCCAAGTGCGTTCAGCAGCGGCAAGCTGCGCATGTGATACGGCCCCAGTTGGCGCGGCCATAGTTCATTGTCGCGACTGATGATCGGGTCGAGGGATTTCATTACCTCATCAACACTGTGATCGCCAATTTGCAGGACCTGCGAACCTAATAGATTTTTGTACTTTGGATCACCGGCGATGATGTAGAGACCTTCCTTAAAGAAAAAGAATTGCAGCGGTAAAGCCAGGTTCCATTCTGGTTTTTGCGGCGGAGTCAACAAGCCGGTGTGTCCATCTCCCAGCGAATGCATCAGCTTCATTATCTCTACGACCATCTGCGCGTCGGTTAGTTTGCCAACACGCGCGGCGAGTTCGGTTACTGATTGGCGGAATTCGGCTTTCGTCGTGGTGCGATAAACACCATAAGCAAAGCCTTTGCGATCGACTTCACTTTCAAGCAGCGCCAGGTCGTAACGCCAGCCTTGCTCGCGCGTCATCTTGCTTAAATCGTCAAGCCCGGTGAGTTTCATAAACCGCGGCAAGGTGCGTAGTGATTGCAAGTCCGAATCGGTTTGCGCATCTTCCAGACGACGGAAGCCAAGGGCGAACGCTTTTTCCAACCACATCAATGCCGCGTCTTTATCGCCGAGCAGCGCATAACAACAAGCGATGTTGTACGCCTGGTTCCCAGGAATGCCCGCGCCCAGCTCGAGTGCTTTTTCGTACGCCGGAATGGCGCGCTTGTAGTCCTTAATTTGGTACAGCGATTGGGCGTACTGCGCCCAGAATCTGCTGTTCACAGGATTTGCGGTCACCACTGTTTGCCAATAGCCGGCCGCAGCCTGCCATTCTTTTTTCGCTGTCGCCGCCTCGGCGTTTGATAACGTTTCAACGAACGGGGCCGTGGTTACTTGCTGGGAATGCGCGGGCGACAATGGCAGAAGTAAGAAGAGAAAAGCGATAAGACTCACTCGGGTAGATTTCATATTGTTTGGTCTGAGCTTAAGCAAAGTGCTTCGCTTTTGTTAACACCGCCGGCAGCGGTTTTGTGGCAATGCCGCTTCGATGGACGAGAATTGTTTTTGACTGTTACTTAATTGACGTTGACTCTGAATCGATATCACCGGGACAATCGTTATTGATGACTCAAAAACTGGGCCACCCGATCAATACGCCTCATCGACTTAGCAGGTTCGCAAGGAATCTGCGCAGGGTTTGGCGCGAGATGGATCTGCCTAAAAACGGCGAGACCGTAGTGGTCGCAGTTTCAGGTGGCGCCGACTCAACCGCCTTGCTTTTGGCACTCGATGAGTTGCTAGGAAACAAAAAACTTGCGTTAAAAATCGTAGTCGCGCACTTAAATCATGGCTTGCGAAAAACCAGCGGGGCTGATGCCGGCTGGGTAAAGAAGCTTGCTAATGAATTGGGACATGAAGTGGTGGTGGGCAAAGCGCAGCTAAGCAAGACAAACGGCAACCTCGAACAATGGGCCCGAACCAAACGCTATGACTTTTTGCTGAGAACAGCAAAAACAAAAAAAGCCAGCCTCGTGCTGACAGCGCACACATTGGACGATCAAGCCGAGACTGTTTTGCTTCGCCTGATGCGCGGCAGTGCTGCAGAAGGCCTGAGCGGCACGCTTCCGATTCGTCCCATCAAAGCCGGGTCAAACGTAAAACTCGCGCGTCCGTTATTGAGTTGGGCGCGGCGTAGCGAAACAGAAGAATTTTGCCGACAGTACGGAATTGATTTTCGCGTGGACGAAATGAACAACAACGAAAAGTTCACGCGCGTCAAGGTCCGCAACCAACTGCTGCCTCTGATGCAGTCGATCAACAACAATATTGTCGAGACGCTCAGCCGAACAGCGGCTTTGCTGAGCGAGGACGCGGTAGCTTTGTCTGGCCAGGCGTTCGAGTTGCTGCGACTGGCCGCGGGTGCGAATAACGGTGAAACCAAACTGGGGTCGCTGGACGTAAAGGTCATGAGTCAGGCACCGGCAGCGGTGCGCCGGCGGGCATTGCGAGAATGGCTCGGGTCAGCGCGTGGTGGCCTGAACAGACTGGAACGAAGTCACCTGATGGCCGTTGAACGGCTGCTAACCGGGCGCGGCGGGAGCGTAATCGAACTGCCCGGGGGCCTGCGAGTGACGCGAAATCGCAGCTTTTTACGGCTTTATGATGGAAAATCCGCGACTCGCACGGCAGCTGGAAAAAGGATTGAAAAAGGCGGCGGTGAACTCTAGAATTTGCGGGCATTAACAACCGCCGGGCCAAAAACGGCGGTTTTGCTTTTTGCAAATGATGTTTCTGGGACACGCGCGCCGGAACTTGCGACACGCGGCAGGTTCTAAGAAAACGAGAAAGGCGCGGCGCGCATCCAACTGCGTCTCCTTATTTAATGTAGCGCAGACTCGTCGTTGGCGGTGGATGCGGTAATTGCGGCGTGCGCAAACAGGCGGTTTGCGGTACCAGCGATTTGGCGGGTTAGTCGAGCGACAAAGCCTGCTGGATAGGGTATGATCGCCGTCGGAGGCTTTAATGACTTTGAGTTCTACAGCACGACAAATAGTTTTTTGGCTCCTCATCATTGCCGGCGCTTTACTGCTTTATAAGCTGGTAAACCCGTCTGGCCGAAATGCTCAACCGACGGACCTGACTGCGCTTTACACGCGCATCGACAAGGGCGAGATCAAACAGCTGACCGTCAAGCAGAATGAGACGGTGGCCATCGACAAGGCTGGGCAGGAGTATCGCGTCCAGTTGACGAACGAGCAGATGAAAAACGAGTTGTTCAAGAAAGCGAATGAACAACTTGAACCCGGCAAAGCCAAAGTCGAAAAATTTGAAGACGATTCCGGCAGCAGTAGCTATTTGTGGCCCGCGTTGATCACTTGGGCGCCGCTTCTCTTCATCATCGGCATTTGGGTTTTCATGCTGCGACAAATGCAGTCCGGCGGCAACAAGGCGCTTAGTTTTGGAAAATCACGCGCAAAGCTACTGAACAATCAGCAGAAGCGGGTGACGTTTAAAGATGTCGCCGGTGTTGAAGAAGCCAAAGAAGAACTCCAGGAAATTATTGAGTTCCTCAAAGAGCCGCAGAAGTTTCAAAAACTCGGTGGCCGCATTCCGAAGGGCGTGCTGATGATGGGCCCGCCGGGAACGGGCAAGACTTTGCTCGCCCGCGCGATCGCCGGCGAAGCAAACGTTCCCTTCTTTTCAATTTCAGGTTCCGATTTCGTCGAAATGTTCGTCGGCGTGGGCGCTTCGCGCGTTCGCGACCTGTTCGAGCAGGGCAAGAAAAATGCGCCCTGCATCATCTTTATCGACGAGATTGATGCAGTTGGACGTCACCGTGGCGCCGGGCTTGGCGGCGGACACGACGAGCGTGAGCAGACGCTGAATCAGTTGCTGGTTGAGATGGACGGCTTTGAATCGAACGATGGCGTGATCCTGATTGCATCAACAAATCGTCCGGATGTACTCGATCCTGCATTGTTGCGTCCGGGCCGTTTCGACCGGCGCGTCGTTGTATCGCGACCGGACGTGCGCGGTCGCGAAGGCATCTTGAAAGTTCATACGCGCAAGATTCCGCTTGGCGAAGACGTTGACATCAGCGTCATTGCACGTGGAACGCCGGGCTTCACCGGAGCTGACCTTGCAAACCTTGTTAACGAAGCCGCTTTGAACGCCGCCCGTTACAACAAGAAACTCGTGGCCATGGGCGACTTTGAATTAGCAAAAGACAAAGTGCTGATGGGCGCCGAGCGTAAGAGCATGGTCATTTCCAACGAAGAGAAGCGTGTCACCGCTTATCACGAAGCTGGGCATACTCTCGTCGGTTTGAAAGTCCCCAATGCGGACCCGGTCCACAAAGTTACGATTATCCCGCGCGGCATGGCGCTCGGCGTGACGCAACAATTGCCGGAAGGCGATCGTCACAACTACAGCGAAGAATACCTGCTGGGCCAAATCGCGATCTTAATGGGCGGACGTATCGCAGAAGATACATTCCTCGGCAGCATTACGACGGGCGCTTCGAACGATATCGAGCGAGCGACCGAATTAGCCCGCGCGATGGTTTGCGAATACGGCATGTCCGAGATGGGCCCGTTGACATTCGGCAAGAAGGAAGAACAAATCTTTCTAGGCCGCGAGATCGCCCAACATCGCGATTTTTCGGAAGAGACGGCAATCAGGATTGACGAGCAGGTGAAGAAAATCGTGACTGCTCAATACGAACGAGCAAAGAGCATTATCGAAGAGAACCGCGACACGATGGTGCGTCTGGCGGAATGTTTGCTCGAACGTGAATCGCTTGACGGTGTGGAAATACGGCGCATTATCGCGGGCCTGCCGCTCGATGATGCTCAACCGGTAAACGACCCCGGCGATGAAGATCGGCCGCAGTTGAAGGAGCCGTCATCCAAGCCATTGAAACCGATCCTGCCTCCAATTACAGGCGGCAATCCTGCGCCCGCTTAGCTGGCGCTGATGAACGTTTTGAAAAGGCGAA
>DATENN010000003.1:0-12636 GCA_035275045.1 Pyrinomonadaceae bacterium | reverse complement strand
CACGTTTAATTGCGGCATTGGATCCAACCGTTGCGACGCCATGAGTTCGATGTCATAACCTTCGTGGCGCACGCGCTCATCGACGTACAGCAACGACAAGCCCAACATCCAGACGGGGGCGAGTAATAGCGAACTCAAAGGTTCAAGCACGCTGTATCCGATTGCGTACCAGATAGGCCAATCGTTGCTGTTCCATGGAGACGGATCGATGCCGTTGAGATAGCCGTAGAGACCAAGTGGGATCACCAGGATCATTAAAGCTGAATACGTCGCGAACGAGATGAATAGCGTCATCGCCATCAGGCGTCGCACATTTCCTTTAGCAAGCGAAAAACTGCGGCTCATGGATTCAAAAACGCGCTTTCCTTCTACCAGCATCACTTGCGGCACATAGGTAATGCGGCCGACCATGAAAAAAAATAACCACATCGCGAGCGTGATCGCTCCCAGCACGCCAATCGTGCCGACAATGACGCTGAACCAAACCGGCGCCCATCTTCCCAGCAGAATTGCGCCCAGCGACACAAAAATGATGACGAAATAGAGACCAAAGAAAGCAACGCTGAACGCCAGGCCCAGCCACATCAGCATCAGCAAGCTCGCGCCCAGCAGCGACCAAAAGCGCGAACGTACTGCTGCATAAGTGGTACGCGCGAGCACTGGTTCATTTGATAACAAATGCATCACCAGGTTTCGCGACGCGCCACCCATCACCAGCAAACTAAAGATATGTCCGGCAACTATGACGGCCAGCGATATGACGATTAGAAATCCGTAGAGAACGAACGCAGTCGTGTCGGTGGTGCCTACTACGCCGCGGGTACTAATGGTCCATAGCACCCAGCCCAGCGCGGTAACAAAAACCGGCGGCGCAGCGATTCGCATCAGCACCAGCAGGTGACGGCGATAAAGGCGCACGGCGCGGTCGATGAGATCACCGGCTCCAAGAGGTACAAGCGGAAGATCGGTATTGCCTGGTGTGACCATAGCAATCAAGAGCGCGATTACACGAAAATCTTATCACGCCTTGTCCGACCAAGTGGCGAGGGATGCGAAAGATGGGCGCGTGAGGAATTGTCTGCTACTGGTATCAGTCGAATGTTAGGGCTTCTTCACGACAATCGGAGTGTCGTCGAGGTCGGGTTCTTCACCTTCATCCACCGGCACGAGTGCTGCGATTCGCTTTGCTTCAAGTTTTTTCGCTGCTGCCGCCCGGCGAATTCTAAAAGCGTCATAGAGCTTTCGCACCTGTGCAACGTCAGCGGCGGTCGGCCGGTCCAATCCATTTGCGGCACGAATTGGGTTCATAATCGTCTTGCCACGGTCGCATGAGAAGCAATCGAACAAGCCAAAGTTGTGTCCCAACTCATGCGCTACCGCATTCTTCAGCGAACCTAAATTGGGCACAACCGGATCAATGACGATGCGGGCGTGCAGAATGGTTGGTTCACCTTGAATGACGCTGGCGTGCAGCTCGGCCGCGTGTCTCCCCTTATTAAAGACTTTGCCGCGCATAATTGTGAGACAGTTCGTGCAATCCTGGGGCTCAGTCGCGAGACCGGAATATGTAAGAGTAACTCGTGAGCTAGTTGCGGCGACTTCATTCCAATTAGCGAGCGATGTCAGGATGGCGGCAGTCTCCTCCAGATTAAATCCTGCTCCGATCAGATAAACCTTAACGTCAGCTCCTTCAGGCCACATAATCGAACCGTAATCATCCAGCTTAGTCATTAGTTCCGGCGTCGACGTATTGACTTGCTTACCTTGCGCAAAGAGACCAGTAACGGTTAGCGCAAGGAAAAGGAAAGTTGAAACAATAGCTGAAAAGTTTTTCTTCATTGTTGACGCCGCACCTTTTACCGCCAGCGGTATCGCGACGCGTCGGTACTCGGGCGAATATTCAACCGCGCGTCGCGACACCGCCAATCCGCGCGGAACCAACCAGGCCGCGCGAATATGTTGTTATTAGTCCTGACCAGCGCGCGCCACCACACTCGATGAGGCGCGCCGCTGATCGTAAACCTGCCGTACTACCTCGAGATCGCAGTGCGAAGCTTCGAGCAGCCCGTTATCCTTATTGATACCGGGAAACCCGTTCATTATTGTTTGCTTGTTGTGGCAAGTGGTGCAGTCCCATAAGCCCAGGCCGTGGCCGAGCTCATGGACCATGAAGCCCTTCAACGCTTTAGGGCCCGTAGTAGCAAAATCAAGATCAATCCAGGCCGAAAATAGCCGCCCGTCGGGCCTCTGTCTGAGCGGATTAAAGAATGCGTAGTGTTTGCGGTCCTGGTGATAGACATCTCGCCTGGTTACCGTCAAACAGTTTTCACAGTTAATGACGCCGCCGGTTTCTCCGGCGTAGATAAAGCTAACGCCGGCGCCGGCCTTATGCGCCGCTTGCGTCCAAAACTCCATCGCGCTCAGCAACATGTTTTGTTGTTCGGGTGTGAACATACCGCGGACAAAGTGGACCTTTACTTCCGAGTCAGGGGCCCAGTACCAATTGCTGGCGGGCGGCGAATTGCGATTTGCTACGCAAGTCTGCGCGTGGACCGCGGCGGTCGAAATTAAGAGTAGTGTGATGAATGCAAGTGCGATTGGTTTCATAACGTTTCCTAAGGTTGCTGATGGCGGAGGGATTAAGGTGGAGGGGGGTTATTCGCTAGCGGGTACTTCGGTGATCACAACTTTGCTCGAGAAGCGCTGATAGTCGTAATACCGGACGTTAATGCGGTAATGCACGTCTATGCGCGGAAAATGGAGCACGTCGTCAGCTTGAGTGCGCACGGGTAAGAGAAGATCGCCGACCATTCCGCGCCAGGTCTCGAAAACCGGAAAGCGTTGCTTGCCGTGAGGTTCGACGACTCCCTTTACTTTGATCAGGTGATAGTTATCGGCATTAATCCAAACGCGGCCGACAAAGTATCGTTGCTTCATGTGTTGCGGGTCGGGGGCAACGACTGGCGCAACGTCGATGATGAATGCACGCTGCGAACCAATCATGTCCGTTCCCGCATATGACAACTTGTACTTACCAACTTCGGTAACATCGACACCTAACAACTGGGCGCCGGCGAGATCCTGGATGTCTTCTTTGGTTATTCGCAGCTGGGTTATCGTTGAAGCAGGGTGATACAGAACGCGTTCGATGCGATTGCCTTTATCGTCAAAGATGAATTGGGATTGCCGAATGTACTGTCCGGTTACCTCGCCATTGGGTCCAATTGTCTCGAGGATCACTTCCCGCTTGCAGGTGTGTTGGTTCAAAGCTTCGCGAGTTGCCGCTTCCGTCTTGAGAAAGGCAGCGATGATTTGCGCGGAGGTAAGGGGCATTGAAGGCGGTTCGGAATCAATAGGAACTTTCACCACGGTGTCTGCCATCGCATAGCCGGCCGAAACTATCCCTGGCTGCTGCGCTTTGGCTGATGTGCCTGTCAATATTGCGAACCCGAATAGACCGAGTATTAGAAACAGAATTGAAATTGTGTTGGTCATGTCGTCCTCAAAAAAAGTTTTCAGAGTGGCGTCCCGGGCGCTAACTACTTTTGTGAAGAAGTGGGGCGAGAAGCAGAAGCGAGGGTCTAACACTATTCCATCCCGCCCCACTCCGAGCACGAACGCAGCGTTTTCTCGCTGCTGTAGGTCATTGGGCAGTTTCCGTGCCACGTATTGTTCGCGCATTTTTAGTTTCAATGCCGAAGCGAACATCAACTGCACCGCCTTTATGGTTTCGGGTTGAACTCAACGCAGAGATGCAAAAGAGGTAGCGGATGTGATCCACTACCTCTATGCCGGACGCTTTTTGAGTTGTTGATTTTCCTAGTAGCCGGCGTTAAGGGTCCGCGTGCTGAGGCGGGCAACTGCTTCACGCGAGACTTCAAATACTATGGCCGGGTCGATTCTTAAGCGCGCACGTGCGGCCAGTGATGGCAGGCCAGTTTTGCCGCGATAGAATTCAATGTGCGCATGACGGTAATTACCAGCCGAGCCGCCGGGCCCACCAATATTGCCGATACGAACGCGATCGCCTTCCACAGTCAAATGAAAGTCTGCAATGTGAAATACAGCGAGTGTAATGTCGGTTAACTGGCCTAGCCGCGGATAATAAAATGTCACCGCTGCATCGGTCGGTGTCGGCGTCGCGCTATGCGAAGTGAAGCCCGCCGGGACATACAATGCCGATTCGCCGGTGCCATCAGCGCTCCCATAAAGATGCATTGCATATGAAAGGTGACCGCGCAGCAACGCGCCGTCATCGCCAATCAAGTCCCCGCGGTACAATGGATACTCGTGACCCAGTTGTCTTGGCTCGAAACCGTTGGCCGCCGCCACCGCTGTTGGTCCGCCGAAAATCGCGGCCAGAGTGAGATCGCAGGCGGCCATCTGTGTCGTGTAACCAGACTTCGTCGCGTTTGAAGGGATGTGTTTTTCAGAATGAGAATTTGCAGACAATCCAACCGGCTGTACCAGCGCCCAAGTGTCGGCTATGGCCCACGTCTGTTTCCGGCTTGCGCCCGCACCCCACGTCTGTGTAACAGCTGTGACGTAGTCCTCACTGTAACTAAAATTAATTGCCCTGCCTGAAGAATCAATTTGTGCCAGTCGCGCCGCATGATTGTAATGAAGGTTTATAACTACTCCATTGTGATCGCGAATTTGGCTGCAATGAAACTGCCCATCGGCCATCGCCGCGAAGCTATACCGGGTGCCGTCCTCCGTACTTAAAAGCTTGTTCGCGCCATCGTCTGAAAAATTTAAAGCCGGGCCGTCAGGCTGACCAAAGCTTCGTCCTCGCATCAGATCAATAAATTCAGCTTGCCGGCCGTGCTTGCTAATCAGCATCAAAATATATTTGCCCGCAGTTTGGTTGTAATAAAGCGATTGCATGAGTGGAAACTCAAATTCGCCCATTGAGAAACTCAACGAAAGGTCGATACCGGCGTTGAGGCGATCCGGCAAATTGAGCAAGGGCTGATCCCCGTCAGTCAGGTTCCATTTGTACCGGTAAATTGGATCGTTCGTTGTCACAGCACTACTGTTCGGCGCTGCGAAGACCTCGGTACCTGGGAATATCGTTTCGCAAATGCCGGGAATTCCACAGGCAATGATGACAGCGAGCGCAGAAAGAGCAATTCGGCGAGTAGTGGACGTGAAGAATGTTGTTTGGATGGACATTTAATGACTCCTCGAGTTTTGCGAGCTGAGTTTCGCAGGGCGCGATTCGCAAAAATGTTTGGCGGGTTAATCGGCAGGAATTTCTGTTGGCTAAATGCAGCCGTCGATGCAATCGCAATCGTTATGCCTTTATGAGTTCAGGCACGTTCGCAGCAAAGACCGGCGCTGTTGACTGTGTTTTTTCGTTGGCACGATTTGTGCCGAAGCTCTTTGCGCGCCGCAGCGGCGAGTGCATTGCGGCGACGTGAGGTTTTTAGCCCGGGCAAAAAGTTTCGCCGTTTGGCTTTTTAGTGCTCCCGATAGAAAACTCGATTGAAACGGCAGTCCGCTAAAAGTTCAGATTTATATCGATCAGCGAACGACAATTGAAATGATCACCGTTCTCTTAATTGACCATGCCCTTGAATGCGAGCGAAGCGTCCGCGGTTTATTGACGCAGCTGTCAGCGGATCGATTCCAGGTTGTTTGCGGCAGCGGTTATCGTGCCGTTCTGGAAGGACTGCGTGCTCAAAAAGCCGATGTTTGCCTGATCGATTCTTTTACCGGGAACGGCTTGAAACTATTGTCTCAAGCCCGCAGCATCGGCCGTTCGATGCCGGTTGTTCTGGTAACTGATAATGATGCAGGCGCAGTGGTTACTGCGATGCGCAATGGGGCCGCAGACTGTTTGGTCCGTGATCAAATGACGGCGGAGAGCATTGAACGTTCGCTTTGCTTAGTGGTGGAGCAGTCGCGTTCCGCGTCTCTGCAATTCCAACGCGAACGGCGCTATCTGGCTCTTCTTGATAATGGTGACGAGATTGTTTACACGCACGACCTCGACAACAACATTACCTCGATCAATCAGCTTGGCCTCGATTGCCTTGGCTATGCTTTGCCGGAACTTTTGGGACGCAAAGCCTCGTCGATCATCGACTGGACTTCTCAACGCGTTGTTGCCGGTGCTACGAAGCGGTTGCTCGAGGCACAAACTCGCGTGCGGCATGAAGTGACGTTCAAGGCGAGAAGCGGACACGTTTTTGCCGCAGAAATGAATGCACATCCAATCTACGAACAAGGCAGACCGGTCGAGGTGCAGGTTTTGGCGCGTTTGCTCAGCGAACGCGTGATTCCTTTTATCGGTGCGACGGATGAATCGACTTCCGCCGGCACATTGGCGCGCTGAAAAGCGTATAACCCAGGATGCTTGCCGGCGCAGACCGCATATCCTGTTTACCCGCCGATTTCGCAGTACCCTCCTCATGCTTCAACAGGAACCGTGAGCCTTAGTTAAGAACCAAGCGCTCCAAATTACCCACCGACTGATTTACACAACGGAAATTGTCTCGCTGGTCCCGTTTGACGACGCGGTACGGGGCTCAAACTCAGAACTGAAAAAAAGTCATGCTACCGGAATTTGTACAACTATCGGGACCGCAACTTCAGGCTGGCGCAGTCAACGATAACCGGCGCGCGCATCCTCGCGTTGACACGTGTCTTGGAGCTGTATGCCACGCGATGGCTGCTGGAAAGAACGTGCGCGTAACGGATTTATCGGAAGGCGGTTGCTACGTAGATTCGATCGCAGCGGTAGTTGTAGGCGAAGTCCTGTCCTTAAAAATTCTCAGTGGAGCGAACACATCATTACAGCTTTCGGCAGTCGTCGCTCACCATTGCCGGCTGGGATTTGGCGTACAGTTTATCAACCTCAATGACTCCCAACTCGAACAACTCAGATCGTTAATTGAAAAGCAGCCCAGGTAGCAACGCATCGCGATAACCGAACTTAAGCTCACCGGCTTGATTACCAAATAGTTTGAAAGGGATCCAAAAAAATGCTTCGTCACCGGTCGCAGATCTCAAAACGAGTGCTCATCGTGGTGGCCGATCCAGCAATGAGGGCGCTGTTGGGTTCTGCGGTAACCAACGAAGGTTATGAAGCAGTGATTGTCCGCGATGGGCGGGAAGCGTTCAGGATTTTCAAAACCGACGCCGACTTCTCCGCTGCATTATTCGATTTGAGTGTACCCGGCCTAAGTGGTATCGAGCTGACACGCCATATGAGAACTGAAAAACGCTTAATGAGAATTCCAGTGATGACGATCACCGAGCAGAAAGGTCTAAAGGAGCTGTCCGATAGTTTTGCAGCGGGCGCGACGGCTTTTCTTTGCAAGTCTTTTACAGAGGATCAGTTACAAAACGCATTGCGCATTCTTTTGAGCACGGCAACTCTTACTTCAATCGCCGCCTGACGGCGCCTCGAAAAGCGCGGTTACCATTACAACCCATCAATGGATGGTTTGGAGTTGCCGCCATAAGATTATCGTCTTATCAGGCGCTTAATGTGTGGTTACTTCAGCTTGGAGCTTTGGCGGACATGCTTGACGGTACCTAAGCTTACCTTGTCCGCCTCACCGTCTTGCTCTCTGGCAGCACGCGCATTAGAATCCGCGAGACTTGAGGCTTTCACGAGTTTCTTAGTGCAGCGTCGCCGGCGGGTTTAGGTTTATGTTTATCGTCGATCGCAGCGACAATCTCTCGCCCCTTGCTACTCAGTCATCACCGTCGTAGCGGCGTCACAGCTGTTTGTCCTTGTTAGTGATGTAAGGGAATTGTTCAAGACAAAACTGAACGTTCCTTTTTACATTACTAACACCCCAGAAAGGCATTAGGGGATGGCAAGCTTTGAAACGGCGGCAAAGATGCAGACCTCACCACTTCGTCCATATGTAGTTGCCTTAACCGCGCCATTGGTGGTCGCCGGCGTGATGCAACTCACCTGGCCTTTCCTTTTACCAAACCCGGCTTCACCCTACTTGCTAGCAGTAGCGATCGCCGCGTGGTACGGTGGTCTGACCCCCGCACTGGTTTCACTGGCGGTATCTCTTCTACTGGCTGATTTCTTCTTTATCGCGCCGTACTTCTCGTGGCGCGGTACTGGCCATGGCGATTGGGTGCGTCTGATTGTAGTTGCCTTTATTGGTCCGGTCATCGGATTAATGAGCGAGTTGATGCATCGCGAGCGCCGACGAGCTGAAACTAATCTCAACAATTCAAAGCGCGCTGAGCAATCTCTTCGAGAAGCGAAAGAGCGGCATGAATCCGTGTTGTCCAGTGTCGCGGACATTCATATTGTGTTCGATCGGCAATGGCACTACATCTACGTGAACGACGCCGCAGCGCGCGCAATTGGACGGACGCGCGAACAGCTTCGCGATCACACATTGTGGGAGATTTATCCTGACATAATCGGAACTGAGCTTGATCGCCAATATCGTCGAGCGATGGACCACCGGGTTGCGGTCGCGTTTGATTTCTATTACGCGACTGATGACACCTGGTGGGAAAACCGTTTTTTCCCGTCTCCCGAAGGGCTTGCCGTCTTCAGCACAACCATTACAGAGCGCAAACGGGCCGAAGAAGCCCTGCGCCAGGCTGAGCAGAAATATCGCGACATTTTTGAAAATGCAGAAGAAGGAATATTTCAGTCCACGCCTGAAGGGCAGTACGTGGTCGCCAATCCCGCCCTCGCGCGAATGCACGGCTTCGATTCTCCTGAACAATTGATTAGCAGTCGAAAAGATATAACGCGCGAAATTTACGTCAATCCTGAACTGCGCCAGACCTTCAAAAAACGGCTGAGCGACTATGGAGCAATACATCAATTTGAGCACCAGATCTTTCGCAAGGATGGCAGCAAGATATGGATTTCGGTTAACGCGCGGGCCGTTCGCAATAGCGCGGGCGAAATCATTTACTACGAAGGAACATCGCAGGATATCACTCAACGAAAGCGGGCCGAAGAAGCTTTGCGGGAAAGCGAGGAGCGCTATCGCGAGTTGTTCGAGAATTCAAAAGACGCGCTTTATGTTCACGATCTTTCCGGCTGCTACGCTTCGATGAACCGTGCCGCTGAAAAGCTTTCCGGTTACAGCCGTGCCGAAGTTCTGGGAAAACATTTTTCAAACTTCATCGCACTTCCGGATCTAAAGCATGTGCATGAAAATTTTTGGAGAAAGCTTAGACAAAAAGCCGAGACTACTTACGAGATTGAAATAATCACCAAAGACAAACGGCGGGTTCCAGTTGAGGTGATTAGCCGTTTGATTTATGAAAACAATCAACCGGTCGGAGTGCAGGGGACGGCGCGCGACATCACCGAACGGAGATTGGCCCAGGAAGCGGTACGCACTTATTCGCAGCGATTGAGAGAAGCCCAGGAAACGGAACGGCAAAGTATTGCGCGTGAATTGCACGACGAAATCGGCCAGATCCTAACTGCGGTGAAGATTAATTTGCACACGCTGCAAAATGTTTGCACTGGCGCCATATGCATTCCACCTATCGAAGAAAGCCTCACAATTGTCGACGCCGCTCTTGATCAGGTGCGCGAACTCTCACTCAGTCTGCGTCCTCCCCTGCTCGACGATCTTGGGCTGACTGCCGCGTTGCGCTGGTATCTGGATCGCCATGGGCAGCGCACTGGTGTACGCACTGCACTGGTAAGCGACTTTGACGGCCAACGACTTTCACGCCGACTCGAAACCGCGTGTTTCCGAATTGCTCAGGAAGCATTAACAAACATTGCCAGGCATGCACGGGCCACCACCGCGACGATTCGACTCGAACGCGCAGGCGAACGACTGTTATTAAAAATCGAGGATGACGGCGTGGGGTTTGACACGCAGGCTCTGAATGGGCATCAGGCCCTGGCCCTCGGCCTGCGTGGAATGCTTGAGCGTGCCGAGGCAATAGGTGGCAGACTTCAAATTCAGTCCGCGCCGACCGAAGGAACTAGCGTGCTCGCGGTTTTCCGGCTTTCCACGGCTCAACGTGAACATCCGAGAGTTTGTCAGTAAAGAATGAAAATAATATCGCCGGTTGAGGCCACCCTGCTGAGGTAGTTTCAAGAGCGGTAGTGGTTTGCAGTCCTATATCTCTATGTCCGAAACGCCTCAGATTCTTGTCGGACTATACGATCCGTGGCTAGTTGCGCTCTCGATCGCCATTGCCGTATTGGGCTCTTACGCTGCCCTAAACCTTGGCGAACGTTTAACCGCAGCTCGCGGCAATACCGCCTTGATTTGGCTGATGGGCGGCAGCCTCATCCAGGGTCTTGGCATTTGGGCCATGCACTACTCCGGAATGTGGGCGTTTCATCTGCCTATTCCGGTGCAGTATCACTGGCCCACTGCGTTGTTATCCCTTCTGACCGCCGTTGTAGCCGCGTTTGTTTCATTGCTGGTTGTTAGTCGCGAACGGATGGGTCTGCCTCGCGCCCTTGTAAGCAGTTTGTTTATGGGTGCAGGCATCAGTGGCCTGCACTATGTCGCCATGGATTCCATGCGTCTGAAGGCGAGCTGTCACTACTCAGCGCCGATCGTGGCCCTTTCAGTAATATTCGCTGTCGGATTTTCTTTGCTTTCGCTTTGGTTGACGTTCCTGTTTCGTGCCGGTCACTCGCGCCAAAACCGGAAGATTGGCGGAGCGCTATTGATGGGCGCTGCTATCTGCCTAATGCACTATACCGGCATGACCGCGGCGACGTTCGTACAGTCTGATGTGGAACCGAATTTGGCGCGCGCGGTTACCGTATCGTTCGTCGACGCTCTCGCAATGAGCGTACTGACCGTAGTTGTGCTCGTGGTCGCGTTGCTGACGACCTTGATAGATCGGCTTCACAACCAGCGAGCGCTGCTGAATGAATTGTTTGAACAGACCCCGGAAGCGGTAGCCTTAACCGATGCAGATGACGTCGTGTTAAGAACCAATAAACAGTTTACGCGGCAATTCGGTTATGAGAGCGAAGAGATTCTGGGACGGCGACTGAACGAGCTCATAGTTCCTGACGAGTTGCAAAATGAATATCGCAAACACCTCCAACTGTCAGCCCGGGGAAGTGCGGTTGAAACCGAAACAATCAGGCGGCGTAAGGACGGCACGACGTTTTTAGCCTCTATTATGCGGGTGCCCGTGTCGTTGCCGGCCCATCAGAGTGCGATCTACGCAATTTATCATGACATCACCGAACGGAAGCGCGCGGAAGACGACCGTGCTGAAGCCCAGCGTCAATTGCAAAGCTATTCGCGCCGTTTGATCGAAGCGCAGGAAGCCGAACGCGAAAAAATCGCGCGCGAGTTGCACGATCAGATCGGACAAATATTAACGGCCGTAAAAATCGACTTGCAGTCGATACTGAATCTTCGTCCGCCTCCGGCCACCGCGACACTACTTCATCAGATCGTTGCGACCGTAGATCAAGCCATCGAACGTGTGGCAGAACTGTCGTTTGAACTACGCCCGTTGGTGCTCGACGATCTCGGCCTACCTGCAGCAGTGCGCTGGTACGCGGATAACTTCGCGCTGCGCACCGGAATAGAGGCCGAAGTAAAAACTAATTTTGAGGATGACGAGCGGGTTACGGCTGAACTGGAAACTACCTGCTTCAGAATTGTTCAGGAGTCACTGACGAATGTCGCTCGTCACGCTAAGGCAACGCGATTGTTTATTAATCTTGAGCGTACTGTGAGCGAACTGCAATGCACGATCATCGACAATGGCATCGGGTTTCAGCATACAAGGGCGAGCCCGCTCTCGGCTTTGGGTTTACGTGGCATGGAAGAGCGAGCAGAAGCCGTGGGCGGCCGAGTGGAGATCGATTCCGCACCCGGGAAGGGTACGCGAGTCCGCGCCACCTTTCCGCTTGAGAGAAAATAGGCTATGGATTGCATCCGTCTATTACTTGCCGATGACCACAAGCTGGTACGGGCGGGAATTCGCTCACTGCTGGAAAGATTATCCGGAGTAGAAGTCATTGCGGAGGCCGGCGACGGACTTGAAGCGCTGCGGCTCGTCGAGGAAACGCGACCGGACCTTGTTCTTATGGACATCGGGATGCCCGGCCAGAACGGACTCGAGGCCACGCGTTACTTATCCAAAGAGTTTCCGAGCGTTAAGGTAATTATTCTTTCCATACATTCGGACGAAGAGCATGTCTATCAAGCGCTACGTGCGGGCGCCGCAGGTTACTTGCTAAAAGGAGCAGCAACGGCGGAACTGGAATTGGCGATTAGAGCTGTCGCGCAAGGAGAGACATATCTCAGTCCGCCGGTGTCCAGACCCGTCATCATGGATTATGTACAGCGTACTCATGCTCGACGTCCCGGCCAGCTCGATAGGTTGTCGCCACGACAAACGCAGGTATTGCAGTTAATAGCCGAAGGCAGAAATACCAAGCAGATCGCTCTCGCGCTCGACATTAGCGTGAAAACCGTCGAGACCCATCGAGCAGCGTTAATGACGCGTCTCGGTGTAAACGATATCGCCGGGCTCGTTCGTTACGCGTTAAAAACGGGCGTTGTCAATCTGCAATGACTGGCGCTACTGCGCCCCGGCATCCTGGCGCGGCATCAGGTTTTCCCTTATTGTCGACTCAGGCACACCTAGTGTAAGTTTCGCGCACTGCAACGAACGTTGTTAGGC
>DATENN010000002.1:0-13832 GCA_035275045.1 Pyrinomonadaceae bacterium | reverse complement strand
CAACGTAAAACGGTTCAGGCTGCGCCCGTTGCGCCGCCGCTGCGGCGCCGCCCGCATGTGCAAACGACTGCAAGTGAGCTCGCTCAAGTCGTTTTAAGGCGGCCTCAACGATCGGATTCACCGGCTCTAATTCGGCTGGCGGTAGCAATTCGAGAATGTGGCCGGGCGCATCCGCTTCCACTGTTGCAGTGGCAGCGCCTTTAACCTCAAGTTGGGCTTCGCGTGATCGCCGCTCTTGTTTTTCGCGCACACGTTCACTTAGCTCTTTACGCCATTCCGGCAAGGCGTTTCGATTCACACCTGGAAATGCGATGAGTGATGGCGCGGCCTTTACAACTTCAGGTTCGCGAGAAACGGATGCGACCGCAGCCGTTAGGGGGACGTCGACCGCGACAGCAGCGTTGAGTGACACGGCGGTTACCGCCTCCTCAGCAGTGACCTGTTCCAATGTTCCGTCCGGATTCTTTTTTAGAAGCGCACCACATTCGGTGCATTTTCGGGAAATTTTCTTGAGGGCCGCGCCGCACGCCGGACATTTCATAGCAAGCTCGCCTCCGAAGGGTGTGTCGCTCAGCAGCCTGGGGGAATTGGCCTACCCGGCTCCCGCGCAGTTCGGCGCGCATACTATCAGGGATTACTTTAACTGGTCAATCAGAAAATATACCAGCAATTAGGTTTGTCAGGTTGGGAAGCAGCCTGTGGAAATCTAGAGGGGAGTGCGGCCCGCAAAACCTGCCTCGATGTCGTGCCACCATTCGAGCTCATCGCCTTCGCCGAGTTGCCAACAAAGCAAAACGACGCGTCCATCGCGCAGCGAAGGAAAATCCACGAGGCCGCGATCAAAATCTTTCAATTGCACGCCGAGAGTTTCAAGCTCAGTCATTTGCGCCGCGAACTTTGTTAGCAATTGTGCATAAAGCAAACCGGCGTCGATGCCGCCCCCGCCCTGGTCGGCTTGTTCCGCGGCGGTCCGCGCCTGTCGCTGATAGGCGGAGAGGGATTTTCGCGAACTTCTGAGTCGCTGCAAGATCTGCCGCACGACCGGCAGTAACGCGTTTGCCTCCTCGACAGTGAACAGCTTCATCTCTGTCGGGTTGTATTCAGAACTCATTGTTCGTCAGTTACGCGAATGAAATCGTCACCGCGAAATTCGGTCGTTTCAGATTCAAGACTGGTTTCGACGACCACGTGCATCGCCTCATAGCCGTCTGCGGTGCGTTCCTCTATGTGAATTTGTTCGTGGAGATATTGGGTGGGCTGATGTTCGATCAAACCGCGTTCGTCATAACGCATGCCATGCACTGGATCTTTGCGAACGCGATCGGCAATCTCACCGAGATCAATAAAGTAATCGGCGACGTCGATAAGTTTGGGCGCCGTGTTAGATCGAAAACCGGCGAGCTCTACGCGGCATCCCTTGTAGGCAACGGCGTTGACCGCATACACAAAATCTTCATCGCCGGAAACGAGCACCGCAGTGTCATAGCGGCCGGCGAGGGAAAGCATGTCGACAGCAATCTCAACGTCGAGGTTGGCTTTGCGACTGCCATCATAAAAAGTTTTAAGCTCTTTCTGGATAACGCGAAAGCCATTACGCCGCATCCACAACAGGAAGCCTTGCTGCCGTTCGGCGCCGACGTCGACGCCAGTGTAAAAAAACGCGCGCAACAACCGCCCATCACCTAACAGCACGCGCAGAAGTTTGTTGTAATCAATGTCGATGTTGTGAGACCGCGCCGCATGAAACAGGTTGTTGCCGTCGATAAAAACAGCGACGCGCCCGCGATGTCCCAGTTTCCATGAAGCGTTGTTCGCCGGATCAAAATTATTCATTAGGATAATTACTTTTCGCTAAATTAAAAATCGTTCTTAGAATGCTTTGTCACGAGAGATTGGTCAAGCAGGCCTGAAGATAAAGTTGTGCAAGTTTCTCAGGCCGGTTCCGTGCCGATCACTTCACCGCTGACGGCATCAAGGTAGACGCTCTTGACCGGCGCTTTCGTGAGATTGATCTGCCAGGCGAGATGAAAAACCAATCCTGGTTGTGCGGAATCGCTGGGAGTGACAAAGGTAACAAGTTCCTGAGGCTGTGGTTCGTTGGCGGCAGTCGGATGAAAACTTAACTTGCTACCGGTGGAACTGGTAGACGAAACGTCCGCGGCGAGGAGTTGATTGACTGCGTCTTCGGCTTTGATCTTGACAGCGATCGCCGTCAGCCCCGTCTGTATCTTGTCGGCATCCGGAATACACGTGCTCATGATATTCAAGACGCGGCGGTCCGAACCGAAACGAATTTCGAGCTTGCCATAGTTGCCACGCAGCGGATAACGAAATGCACGTTGTTCGTAGCGCGCGATTTTTGAGCCGTCGGGCTGATCCACGCGTTCGACCAGCGATAGCTTTGCCGGATCCGCCCCGATTGGCGCCTGCCAAAGTCTGATGAAGCGCCGCAGTGATTCGCGCGTTTCTTCTTCAGTCATTACCGCGCCCGCCCCCAACTTTGGCAGATACAACGGCGTAGCTGAATCGAAGTTCAGCCCCCCAATCGTTGCCGTAATCGGCTGCAGTTGAGGCGGAGTCGGAATCCTATCGGCTCCTAACAACCTGGTGACGGTGGCTATGGTTGCATCTCGGCGGCTGTCATCGCTCGAAAAAATGACCGGATAGGGCTCTTCATTCGCGCGCGGTCCCGCCGCATTCGGTGGCTGCATGGTGGCGCACGCGGATGCAAAGAGCACCACAATTAGATAGAAGACGCTGTTGTATTTTATGTGGCCCATGGCATCCGGCGATCGTTACGCGCTCGACATCGACGTCGTATAATCAAAACACTTGGAGGACCTGTTGCTCAAAGATAACGAAAGCGTGGCTGATCTCGGCGATCAGTCGCCAGAAACTGCGCCGCTTAGGTCATTCACATCGAACGAAATGGTTCGCTGCGACTCCTGTCTGCGCGCGAATCCTCCAACTCGCGTAGCTTGCTTATACTGCGGTGGCCCATTACCCGTTCATACAACCGCTGAAACGTTTCAGCAACCCGCGCTTCGTCCACTTGAAAAATGGGAACTGGGATATAACAACATTCTTCTGCCATCGTCGGCAAACGTTGACGCGCCCACCAAGGCGATTGCCGAATTTGTGCGCTTGACTGAGGAAGAGCTGCGGCGAATTTTGGCCGTGAATTCAGCTGTTCCTATTGCGCGTTCCAGCAGCACAGATGAAGCAAGCCTGATCCAGCACCGCCTCGAAAAACTGCAATTGCCCAACCTGGTCGTTGCTGATACTGAGCTGGGTATAGAGCCTGGGATCAAACTGCGCGCTGCGAATTTTCGTGAAGACTTTCTCGAAGCGTACCAGTCGAAGGAAGCCGCGCCGATCGAAATACCCTGGAACGATCTTTCGTTAGTTGTCCTGGGACGCATAACGCGAATTCGCGTGGAGTTAACAGAAGAAAGGAAGCGGTCAGAGAATCGAGTACTTGAGGCAGATCAGTTTTTTGGCGACGAACTCGCTATCGAATTGTTTTCCAAAAGGAGCACGGTGCCGTACCGCATCACCGGCGGCAGTTTTGATTTTTCAGGTCTCGGACAAGACAAGCGGTTGCTGGCCGCGGAAAATATGAAGCTGCTGGTTGAGATTTTTCGCCGGCGCACCCCAGGTTTGCATTTCGATCAAAATTACGACGTGTTGCGCAAGGCGTTGGATCCGGTTTGGAAACTTGACCAACAAATTGATTCGACCGGCTGGCGACGGGCGCGCCCGGGCAAGTTCAGTCTCGGAAGTGTTACTGAATCCAGTAACGACGCGCAGTTTTCTCGTTACGCCCGGCTGCGGTATTTCCTTCAGAACCGCGATTCCGAAAACAATGAGTAAACCGCATCGATCGCGACGCGAACCTGAAAGGCACGGACGTTCTCACGACCAACGTGCGGATGCAATCTATGGATTGATACCGGTGCTTGAAGCGTTGCGTTCCGGTCAGCGTCCGCTCCAACAGATCACTGTCGCCGAAGGCGCGCGCCACGAGCGCTTGAAAGAATTACTTGATCTTGCGCGCGAACGTCGTGTTCCGGTGCATCGTTCGCCGCGCTTGGCGCTCGACCGGATGCTGCCCGGCGTAACACATCAAGGTGTGATGGCCAGCACGGCGGCTTCTGCCTATCGCGATGCCGACGAATTGCTCGATCAGATTGAATCGCGAATGCAAAGCGGAGTCACGCCACTGATCGTCGGACTTGACGCGTTGGAAGATCCCGGAAACCTTGGCGCAATAATACGCACTGCCGAATGTGCAGCAGTCGACGCGGTCTTTATTCCTGAACGGCGCGCGGTTGGATTGACCTCAACGGTCGCTAAAGCCGCCGCGGGCGCCCTTGAGCACGTCGCCGTCGCGCGTGTAACGAACATGGTCCAGTTGATCGAAAAGCTACAGCAGTTAAATGTGTGGGTCGTTGGCGCGGCGGCTGGTGCGCCGCGAGATTACACTGAATGGGACTGGACCACACCTAGCGCATTGTTCGTTGGTAATGAAAGTTCCGGATTGCACCGGCTGGTCAGGGAACGTTGCGACGCTTTGGTTCGTATTCCCGTGCGCGGCAAGATAGAATCGCTTAACGTTTCTGTAGCCACGGGAGTGATTCTTTACGAAGCGTTGCGACAGCGCGCGGCGAAGAAATAATTATCGCGACCAGCAAGGGGAATGGAGGCGAAATGTTTTGCCCTAAATGTGCAACGCAGAATGTTGACGGCGCAAGTTACTGTAGATCTTGTGGCGCTAACATTAGTTTGATCCCGCACGCTTTGACAGGGCAGTTTCCCGAGCCGGATCTCGATCTAAAGTCTCGCATCCGTAGAAGGCACGGCCGCGAGTTGAGTCTCGATCGAGCTTTTAAGAGCGCGTTTATGGGAATTGCTTTTCTGCTGGTTTCCCTCGCTCTTTCCTATTCACCGATGGGTCATGGCTGGTGGTTTTGGATGCTGATCCCCGCCTTCTCAATGATGGGAAGTGGCATCGCGCAATACATTCGCATGAAGGAACAGGAGAAACGAACAGCACAAATTGCCGCTCCGAGTGGCCCGGCAATCAATCAATCGCCGCGCTTCGATGTACTTCCGGCCCCCGACACCGGCGAGTTGATGGCAAGTCCGCCGAGCGTGACCGAAGGTACGACTCGCCACCTGGGCGCTGAAGCGCCGACGCGGCATCTTGACGATTCAGAATAGCTATTCAGGTTGCAGACGATAATTATTCCTGGGCGATGCTGGTGTACGGATGACTCAGCATCGCCTTAATATTTTCGGTTACTGATGAATCGAACTCTTTGCATTTCAATTTGCGAGCACGACTGGTCCGCTTTTCAAAAGGCAGTTTCTATTGCAGCCCGGCGCGAGGTCATGATCGAGCTGCGCCTCGATTGTCTTGACCCAACGCACTTGTTTGAAAATAACGAGCTGACTCAGCTCATAGCTGGTTGTGATGCGCCGACCATCGTGACTTTGCGTGCAAACGAAGAAGGCGGCGCGCGCGACGTCAGCCTTGAGCAACGAATAAACTTTTGGACCACCGTTGGTTTTAATTTGCCGTCGACCTTTGTCGATCTGGAGCGTGACGTTGTACAGCGGTTGATCGATGCGAACATAACGGTGGATTGGTCGCGTGTTATTTGTTCTTATCACGAACGACGCGAGGCTAATGCCGACCCCAGCCGAATATTTGAGGAAATGTCGCGGGTTCCCGCCCGTATTCTGAAGATCGCGTGTCATGCGGACGATGCAGTTGATAGTTTGGCGAGTTTTCAGTTGCTTGAAACCGCAGCAAAATCGGAGCGCGAAATCATCTCAATTGCCATGGGCCAGCCCGGGGTGGTCACGCGCATCTTAGGTCCAGCGCGCGGAAGTTTCCTGACCTACGCTTCGCTGTCAGCTGATAAGCCGACTGCCGCCGGACAGTTGACGATCGATGACTTGAGTGATGTTTACAATGTCAGCAATATCAACAAGTCAACAAAGATAATGGGGCTGGTTGGGCGGCCGGTTTCTCATTCCATCTCACCTCAAATTAATAACGCAGCGTTCCGTCAACTCGGAACCGACGCTGTCTATATTCCTTTTGAAGTCATTGACGTTGATGCGTTCTTCCGGCGCATGGTCCACCCGCGAATACGCGAGATTGAGTGGCCTCTGCGTGGCCTCAGTGTTACCGCGCCACACAAAAAAGCAGTGATGAGCCATCTGGATTGGATCGATCCGTTGGCCCGGGAAATAGACGCGGTGAACACAATTGTCATCGAAGCTGGGCAAGTCCGCGGGTACAACACCGATGCCGACGCTTTTGTTACGCCACTGAAACAGCGACTTTCGTCTTTAAAGAATTTGCGCATCGCGGTCATCGGCGCAGGCGGAGTTGCCAACGCGGTGATGCATAGCTTGAAAAAAGAAAAAGCAGCAATCGTTGTCTTCGGTCGAAACCCCGAGGCAGTTCGGACTTTCTCTAGCCGCTGGGATGTGGAATTCGAAGACCTGGCTGAAGCAAACTTCTCGAACTGCGAGGTCGTGATAAACGCAACGCCGCTCGGAACGAAGGGCGCGCTTGAATCCGAGACAGCTGCCGTTGCAGAACAACTACGGGGTGCGCGCCTGGCGTACGATTTAGTTTACAATCCAATTTCTACCAGGTTCTTGCGCGAGGCGCGCGCAGCCGGGTGCGAAACAATCGATGGTCTGGAAATGTTTTTGGCGCAGGCTATGAAGCAATCAGAACTTTGGACGGGACAAAGTCCGAGCTATGACGTCATGCGGACGGCGGCCCTAAAGGCGCTTAAGTAACTTCGATGGACGAACGCTACAGCAGACAAATTCTGTTCGACGGGATCGGTCGCGAAGGGCAACTGCGGCTATCTAGGACTCGTGTATTGATCGTCGGTTGTGGCGCGCTGGGATCAGCTCAGGCTGAAAGTCTCGCACGCGCTGGTGTGGGCCACCTGCGCATTGCGGATCGCGACTTCGTCGAAGCGTCGAACTTGCAGCGTCAGACGATGTTCACGGAAAGCGACGCATTGGATCGAATTCCCAAGGCCGTCGCCGCCGCAAATCACATCCAGGAATTCGCATCCCATCTAAATGTTGAAGCGGAAGTTACTGACGTCAATAATTCGAATATTGAACGATTAAATCGAAATTGCGATGTTGTGCTGGATGGCACGGACAACTTCGCAACGCGTTATTTGATTAATGAAGCGTGCGTCAAGCTCAACATTCCCTGGATTTACGGAGCCGCCGTGGGTTCGTATGGGGTCACAATGACAATTCGTCCGCGCGATACGCCTTGTTTACGTTGCGTATTTGAAGTTCCACCTCCGGCTGCGACTGTCGCGACGTGCGATACCGCGGGAGTAATCATGCCAATCATCAGCGTTGTCGCCGCTGTGCAAGTTGCAGAAACGCTAAAACTTCTGACAGGACAAAGCGACAAACTTCACGGATCATTAATGCAGTTTGACGTTTGGCGAAACGAGTGGCGAAAAATTAATCCAGGTGCGCTTGTTCGCGACTGTATCACCTGTGGCCAAAGGCGCTTTGATTTGCTTGACGCCGAAGCGACGGATTTCGCTGCGGTGATGTGCGGGCGCGATGCAGTGCAGGTTTCACCCGCGCAAAGCACTCAAGTCGATTTCGCACAATTAGCAGCGCGGCTGCAGCCAACCGGCGAGGTCAAATTCAACGAGTACGTCTTGCGATTTCGAACCGGGAAATTTGAAATGACGGTGTTTCAAGATGCTCGCTCGATCATACGCGGTACAACCGAGCTAACAACCGCGCGTTCTCTTTACGCAAAGTATATTGGAAACTAAACGCAAATATGTTCACAGCAAATAAACAGCGACAGATCGTCACGACATCGATGTGCGGTTTGTTTTTTGTCATAGCTTCGATTGTTTACGCCGGGCAACCTGTGATTTGGGAAACAGGATCTCGCACTGAACTGTTGAAGGGTGATGCGCGCGGAGTATCGATCAGCGATACCGGAGTTTTGACACTCGCGCCCAATGTCACCGAAGTCTTCAACACCAGCCAGGCTTTCGTCTGGTCGACCGCGAGCGATAGTCAGGGAAACATTTTTCTTGGCACCGGTCACGACGGCAAGATTTTTCGCGTAACGCCGGACGGCCGCGGCACTTTACTCTACGATGCGGCGGAGCTGGATATTACGGCTTTAGCGGTCGCAAAAGATGGCTCGCTTTACGCCGGCAGCTCGCCCGACGGCAAGGTGTATCGGATTTCCGCCAACGGCACTGCTGAAGTCTTTTTTGATCCCGGCGACAAGTACATTTGGTCGCTCGCATTAATGAATGACGGTTCGTTGGCGGTGGGAACGGGCGATAACGGCAAGCTCTATCGTGTTCGTAATGCTGGCGCAAAAGCGGAAGGGTCGCTGTTACTTTCGACGAACCAAACGCACGTGATGTCGCTTGCTGTAACTGCACAGGGCGATTTGATCGCGGGAACTGATCCGGGTGGTCTCGTGTTACGCATTTCGCCGGACGGAAAAGCATTCGCTCTTTATGACGCGCCGCTCAGGGAAATTCACGCCTTGACCGTCGCCCAGGACGGATCGATTTACGCGCTTGGGTTAAGCGATAGTGCAGCGACGAGCCGTCCACAATCAACAACGGTCGCGGTGCCGCAATCAGGGGACAGCAGTGGCGGCACGGCGGCAACGTCGGTGACAATCACTGCCATTGACGAGAGCGGCAATCCGATTCAAACGGCAACACCCGCGGTACGCAGCCGCACCGACATCTCCAATGCGCGCAGCGCCGTTTTTCGCGTTCTTCCCGATGGCGCAACTGATGTTGTTTGGAGTTCCACGTCGATCACTGCATTCGCAATTGCGCCCGCTCTGGAGACAGGCAGCGTGCTGATCGGCACCGCCGACAAGGGGCGAACCTACTCAGTAACCAACGACGGTCGGGATACCTTGCTGCTGCAGTCAACCGAAGGACAGATTTCTTCGTTCGTAACGCGCGCTGGTCAAGTGTACGCGGCGTCGAGCAATCAAGGAAAGCTGTTTCGCTTTGGGAAAGAAACTGTCACTGAAGGCTCGTATGAGTCCAGCGTCCACGACGCAAAGTTGACGGCGACTTGGGGAAGGATTTGGTGGCGCGGCGGCGGCAACGTAGAGCTGCAAACGCGAAGCGGAAACGGCGAACGCCCAGATGCAACCTGGAGCGATTGGAGCCCCGCTTATCGCACTGCCGAAGGAACGCAAATCACTAGTCCGCGCGCTCGCTTTCTGCAATGGCGCGCGACGCTGCGACCGTCGGCCGGCGGACAGACGTGGGTTGAAGATCCAACCGTCGCGTATTTACCGCGCAACGTAGCTCCTGAGGTTTTGTCCGTCACTTCGCTTCCGTTTGGCGTGGGATTACAACCGGGCGCGGCAATACAAGTCGATCCGAACATCGAAAGTTCCGGACTCGATCCGTCTTTGTTTGGCGCCGTGGCAGTCGTTCCGCCCCGTCGGATATTCCAGCGTGGAGCGCGCTCTTTTCAGTGGCAGGCAGAAGACAGAAATGGAGACACGCTCGAATATGCAATTTACTATCGAGCGTTGAATGACCAAACGTTCCGGCTTTTGCGGGACAAGCTGGGCGACAACTTTTTTACGATTGACGGCGCGACGCTGGCTGATGGCCGGTACGTTATCAAAATCGTAGCTTCGGACGCACCGGATAACCCGGCGGGCGAGGCATTGACAGGCGAACGGGTCAGCGAGCCGGTTGATATTGACAATACGCCGCCAGTCGTCCGCGCCGCGGCGCAATCCACCAGCGCGAGCGCCACCACATTCGATGCGGACGATGCAACGGGAAAGATTAGGCGCGCCGATTTCAGCATCGACGGCGGCGCGTGGATTCCGGTGTTCCCGGAAGACGGCATAGCCGATAGCGGGCACGAGCGATACTCTGTTCCGTATCCTGCCGCGCGCGGCGATCACACGGTGAGTCTGCGCGTCTTCGACGGTAGCGGAAACGTGGGTACATTGAGTGTTAATATTCATCGCTAGCCAGATCTTTGGATAATCTTTAGGAATTTGCTGCACGATACGGTGCGAGCCGGTGCCATTCGGTGCGCGAACGCGTGACTTAGTTAAAGACGCATCAGCATTTGAGTTAGAGGGCACAGTGGCATCGTACTTGCTCGACTGTCGGCCGGCGCGACTCTTCTCCCTCCCATGCGCGCATAAGAAGTTCATGAGGAGGAAGTGATTTCAATGTTTGATTTGAGGCAAAAAATTTTGACGGTAGCAATCGGCGCGGCGATTCTCGCCAGCGGCGCCACCGCTTTCGCCCAGGGAAACGGCAACAAGCGCCCTCCGAAAGAGGACAATAAAGTTGTCGTGCAACCGAAGGGCGAAAGGCCACCCCAGAACAACAACAACAATCAGAGCAACCAGGGGAACAAACGGGACGATCGAAAAAAGCCCTGACCTGGAACCAAGTCAACGACTAATTAGAACCGCGCTACTTTGAAGAGTGCGCGGTTTTTTTTGCGGGCAATACGCTAAATGGGTCCCATTTCGAGGCTAGAAAACTCACTATTTTGACCGATGAAAATGGCCTATAAAGGTACGCGGTTAAGTGGCGCGAATGTTTGATTTTGACCTTGCAAATAGGCACGATTTATCACGACGCGAACACGAAAGTCTATACAACTTGAGACACCTTTCCTGAATCTTATAGTCGGTTTTTTGATACGAATGTTTTGAGTGATTGGCCGTTTTTCTCGTTCCCTTAATTTGGAACAAGTAATACACTGACAATCGTTATTTTTAACAGCTAAGGCCCGAGCAGCCGACAATCATTAACCGTCCGACTACTTAGGAGTTTAAAGAATGAATTTTGCCAAAAAGTCTTCCCTAACGATCATTGCCGCTTTGGCGGTCGTTTTCTCGTTTTCAACATTTTCATTTGCGAAGTCGCATAATAGCGAGTTCCCTAATATCAAGATTAGTAACTTCGGGCAGATGGATGAGAATTTTTATCGTGGCGCCCGGCCCAAGGCAGAAGATTTTCAGAGTCTCGCAGCGCTCGGAATCAAAACCGTTATCGATCTAACCGACAACTCGCGTGAGCGCGAAGAACCGGCCGTCATCGCCGCGGGCATGCACTACGTCAACATCCCCATTGTTGACAAGAGCTACCCGACTGCCGAGTCCGTCAGTGAGTTTTTGAAAGTAGTGAACAATCCGGCAACCGGCAAGTTCTATGTGCACTGCGCCGGCGGACGACACCGGACTGGAATCATGGGCGCGGTCTATCGCTTCAACCATGATCACTGGACCTTCGATCAAGCGTACGCTGAGATGAAGCAGTACGATTTCTACACCAGCAATGGTCACGGAAAGCAACTGGATTTCATTCAAGACTACTGGCAGCAATTCCAGGCTAGTCACAACGGCGGATCCGCTGTTGCCGTAACCAGCGGTAGATAAGCCGAAATCAATTTCAACCGTGAAAGGCCGCGTTTCGACGCGGCCTTTTTTTCATGGACCAACAATCGACCTCCACCGGCTATCGCCATCGCGCCTCCAGGCTTACAATCAGCTAACTTGGAAGAACCGGCCTACAAACCGTTGCGTGGCTACGCGATGGCAGCCATCGCGATCACGTTCGCCACAATCCTGCTCAAAGGATTGGGCGCTCATGCTAATCCCACCACCGCTGCGCTCACGCTGTTGCTGATCGTTTTGTTCGTCGCTACGCGCTGGGGCTCAAAGCCGGCGGTGTTCGCGTCGCTGCTGGGCATCGCCTGCTTCAACTTTTTCTTTCTGCCGCCATTCGGCACCTTTTCAATTTCGGAGCCGGAAAATTGGATTGCGTTCGTGGCATTCATGATTACCGCTATCACGGCCGGCCAGCTTTCGGCGCGAGCGAGACGAAGAGCGAAGGAAGCCGACGCTGCACGACAAGAAGTCGAGCGGCTTTATCTTGAATTGCAACAGTCCTTCGAGAAGGCGAGTCATGCCGAGGCTTTGCGCCAAAGTGAGAAGTTGAAATCAGCGTTGCTGGATGCCGTGAGTCATGATCTCCGCACGCCGCTTACATCGATCAAGGCTTCGATTACCACATTGTTGGACGAGCTGGGTGGCCGATCGCGCAAAGAACAAACTGTTGCGCTCGATCCGGAATCGAGAAGAGAGATGATGGAAGTGATCGACGAAGAAACTGATCGGCTCAATCGCTTTATCACCGGACTGATTGAGTTGGCGCGCATCGAAGCCGGCGAACTGCAACTCCGGCGTCGCTGGGGCACTGTCGAAGAAATTGTTTCCACGGCACTTGCGCGCGCGCAAAATCTAACCGCAGACCACAAAATCAACGTCGATATAGAATCGGAATTGCCCGTCGTTCGAGTTGACGAGCGCGCTGTCAGTGAGGTGGTGTACACAATCGTGGATAACGCGGCGAAGTATTCATCCAAAGGATCTAAGATAACAATCAGCGCGCGCCGGTCAGGTCACGAATCCATCGAAATGTCTGTCGAAGATGAAGGCGAGGGAATCGCGGTACCTATGCGCGAAAGAGTTTTCGACAAGTTTTTCAGAGCGACCCGAGACGGCGACGTTACCACGCGGCGCCCATCAGGAACCGGCATGGGCCTGGCAATTGCAAAAGGAATCGTCGAAGCGCACGCCGGAAAAATTTGGATTGAAACTGCCCGCGGTGGAAGCGGAACGAAGGTAGTGTTCACTCTTCCAATCGGCGACGATTACGCGGCCGAGACGCAGAAACCATCACCTGTCGCTCAAGTTTATGAACGATAAGCCTCGCATTCTCATAGTGGATGACGAGCCGCAACTGACGCGAGTGCTGCGCACCGGTTTGAAGTCACGCGGCTACGATGTGCGCGCGGCGGCGGACGGTTTGGGCGGATTTGAAACTTTCAACGATTGGCATCCGGATTTGGTTGTGACCGATCTGGCAATGCCGATGATGGATGGCCTGGAATTGTGCCGACGTCTGCGCGCGATTTCCCAAGTGCCGATAATTGTTCTCTCCGCTAAGGGCGAGGAAAAAATAAAGGTCGAGGCATTAGACATCGGGGCCGACGATTTCATAACCAAGCCTTTCGGGATTGACGAATTGTTGGCGCGGGTTCGCGCCTCGTTACGCCGCTCCAAAATTGGCAACACCATCGAGCCCGAGCAAACGAAACTTGCGACCGGCGATTTTCTGATAGACCTTGAAACTCGTCGTGTCGCCGTGCGCGGGAACGAAGTTCACCTGACACCGAAAGAATTTGATCTGCTCGTATATTTTGTGAAGCACGCCGACAAAGTTTTAACTCATCACACCTTGCTCGCGGCGGTTTGGGGTGGTGATTACGTCGACCAGGACCAATACCTGCGTGTTTTCGTGGGCAATCTGCGAAAGAAGATCGACTCCGAAGAGCTTGGCAAGCGCTACATTGTTACCGAACCATGGATTGGTTATCGCTTCGACTCAAACCCTCAAATCTAATCTGCTGACTGCGCGTTCCTTTCAAAGTCTTTACAAGTTTTTTATGGATTCTTTACGCCATATTTATGCCGGCCGGCGTAATCTTGCTTGTTGATAATTTGTCTGCCGAAGCTGCTCAGCACCTTGGGGTCTGAGAGCGCGGGGGAACCAATCGTCTCGTTGACGCGAGGCGCGGGGCGAATCGTGAACGTAGGACACTTCCTTGTCCGAGCCCGACAGCTAACCTCGCAGGCTTGAAGAAGGGCACGAATATTCGCAATTCATATCGGCGCGAGGCGTGTGCTTCGCGCCTTTTTTTATCGTAGAGAT
>DATENN010000001.1:0-8170 GCA_035275045.1 Pyrinomonadaceae bacterium | reverse complement strand
CATTGACCACGAATAGTATTGTCGTATCGTCGCACTGACCAATAAACTAATATCGTTGCGTTAGTTTATATTTGACCGGGGGTAAGATGGACCACAAAGCTCTCCTCGAAACCTGGGACATTCATAATCGCATTAATCTTTATCTGCTCGACGCGGTTGAACCCGGTTCGTTGACGCTGTTGTCCGCGTCAAAAGGTCGCAACGTCGGCGAGCAGTTTGCGCATATTCACAATGTACGATTGATGTGGTTGAAATCCGCGGCGCCGGAGTTGTTGAAGAGTTTGTCAAAGCTCGAGAAAGATCAGGCGATCGACAAAAAGCTGATTCGCAAATCACTGATCGACTCGGGCAAAGCGATCAGCAATCTACTTGAACAAAGCAGCGCGCAGGGCGGTAAAGTAAAAGGCTTCAAACCGCATTTGCTTGGTTTTCTCGGCTATCTGATTTCTCATGAGTCACACCATCGCGGCCAGATCGCTCTTTCGTTAAAGCAAGCCGGCAAGCCGCTCGATAAGAAAACGCAGTATGGAATTTGGGAGTGGGGCGTCAGATAGCGAAGTCAGCCGACGTTCTCAAGTATCACCAGCCCGCCGTAACAAGCCATCAAAACCAGGATACCCGCGATGATGTACCACTGAATCAGCTTGGTGCGACATGCGGGGCACCGCGTACGGGCCCAGCCGGTTTCTCTGCCACAGACAGGACATCTCATGGAATCATTATCCGTTTTTGGAGTTTGACATCACCCGGGAAGCTGCGCGGATTTTAACATAGGCTGCGACGTGACGATGTTTTAGTTTGCAGCTGTTTGTGACAGCCGTAGATTGATCCATAAGGGCCAATGATCAGAAATCGTCACGCTGCGCTCAATGCCGAACCCGGACGCGTCGAGATTTCGCAGCCAAATCCAATCGAGCTTCAACTGTAAAGGTATAAACAGAACGCGGCGCGAGAAGGTCTCATCGTTATCGAACGGCGTATAAAAACGATGGGCAGTGAAAAGCTTCACCACTTTTTGTCCAATCTGAAGTTCCCAGGTGTTGAAGTCGCCGACGATCACAATCGGCATGGTCGACGAATAATTCTTTACGTCCGCCAGTGCGGCTGCCATTTGATCCAGCTTCTTCTCGATCGACACACGCGTTTCCGAATGAATGGAATAGAACCTTACGCGCGCGTTTCCTATCTGGATTGTGGCGCCAATTGCTGCCCGCCGTCGGCCGCCGGGGCCTGCATGCGGAAGCACAAATCTGCGTACGTCTGACATTGGATACGCGCTCAATATTGCGACGCCGGTTTCTTCCTCTACCGGACGCTGTTTCGATGGCGGCGGCGGGGCAGCCCAGGCGTAATGCATTCCCAATTCATCGGCGAGTTGCTTAGCGGTATTAGTATTCCCCGATCGCATCTTGTTGCGATCGACTTCCTGCAAGCCGAGCACGGCAGGCCCGCCGAGTTTAGGGTCGCTCTTAAACAGCTCGATTAGTTTTTTGAGATCGTCGCCGCTGCGCCAGCGAATGTTGTAGGAAATGATCTTGATCAAATTCGGTGCGGGTGATGGAGCCGACAATTTTCCAGCCCGGCCAACTTCCAGTAGACGCGACTGGGCGGCAGCGCGTGGCTGATGCGCAACACCTGAAACGGTGGGTATAACCAATAAAGCCGCCGTCACAAATAGAAAAGCTGTTGTCGCCGGCATTCGTCGCTCTTTAATCCTTTTTGACGCGCGTGGCTTGAGACTACAAAAGCGTTCGTCACGCAGTCAACCCGCTCAAAACACTTGACCGCAAAGCTCGCATTAGTTAAAGCTCAACACGTATGACGAACACTGATGCTAACCTCGATGCGCTAGCGGTTTTTTCGCACCCGGACGACGCTGAGCTTTCGGTTTCGGGAACGCTGCTCAAATTGAAATCGCAGGGCTATCGTACTGGTGTGCTCGACATGACGCGCGGCGAAATGGGGACGCGGGGTACACCGGAAATGCGCGAACAGGAGGCTACGGAAGCGGCGCGCATTATGAAACTGGACGCGCGTCTTAATCTGGGCCAACCCGACGGCCATCTGTGGCCCACTGAAGCAGCGCGGACCGCCCTGGTTCGTGTGTTGCGCACTCACCGGCCGCGAATTTTGATAACCACCCATATCGACGATCCCCATCCTGACCACGCAAATACTTGTCGTATCGTTCGCGAGGCAGCGCGTCTGGCGACAATGGGCCGTTACGACGAAGAGGCTGGTCAACCGCCGATTCAGATGCCGGCGATCATGCACTCGCTGTTTTCGCGGCGCGTCGTTGCTTCTTTTGTAGTGGACGTTTCGGAGTTTGTGGAACAGAAGCTCGCTGCGATTCGCGCGCACACCTCACAATTTTATCGTGCGGAATCTGAAGAGCCGGTTACACGCATTAGTAAACCAGGATTCATCGATGAGATTGAATACCGCATGCGTTATTTCGGATCGTTGATTGGGGTAGCCGCAGGCGAGCCGTTCTACGTGCGAGAGGCTTTGAATGTAGACGATCCAGTTGCGTTGTTGACCCGGCCGATGAATATCTATTCGTGAATGGTGAATCGTAAATCGTAATTTCGCTCCGTCCGGGAGCGACATGTTTAGAGCATCACAATCCCAAACAACGCTTTAGCTTGGTCAGGAGCGAAACCAATTGCACTTGAAAGTTGACCCACCATTTATTATTCCACACATTTACGATTCACGGCTTTTCCGACAACACTGCCTGCGCGATTGAGATCAGTGCTGTTGCGCGCGGCGAATCTGCCTCAAATGTTCGCGCCAATCCCACCGCGCGGTGGTAATCATCTTTCGTAATCGTGTGGAACAGAGCCGGCACATCAAAGCCCTCCGTCGAGTTCGTGCGGATCGAACTAATTGTTGGCGTAATCAACTTCAACGTTAAGCGGCTATCTTCACCGGTAAAGTCTTCCGCAGAATTCGCAGTACTGACGGCTTCTCCAATTAATTCCCAACTGCGGTTGCGATCTAAAGGGAAAAGAGTATTTGCCACGCCAATCAGGGCCCGGGCGCGATCCGCATCCGTTTTGTCGATGCGCCTTGCTTCATCGACGGCGTTAGTGAGAATCGACTGGGCCTGCTCGCGATCGGTATCGCTGAGTTGCTTTGCTACTTGTGTCAAGGCCCAAACGCGTTGGAAATGAGTGAGCTCGCCGCTGGTGCTCAATTTGAGCGCTTCGTCCGGTTTCTTTTTGTCGATGAAGAAGATCGTCAGCGTCATATCGACGAAAGGCTTTGCTTGTTTGCGAAGCTCTGAATCTTCAATCTTGTCAGCGAAATCACGCGCCCGCATGTCGCCCTTGCCGGCAATGCGCATAATCAGGTCAAGATAAAGTTGATCGCGTTGTTCAGAAGTCCTGGCGCGGTCGATCTGATCGAGTAAAGACTGTTCGCTGTCGCTGGCGGCCTCTTCATCACGAATGCCTCGACGCATCATTTCGTCATCGCGTTTGCGTATTTCTTCGCGCACGCTTCCATTTAACGCGGCTAACTGACCACGCATCATGTCCGTTACCTGCGGCGGTGCGTACTGCTCGAACAACGGCATCAGCCTGGTAATGATCAGGAATTTGCCTTCTATACCGCTGGTTGTTTGGTCTTGTTCGGGTGATGCCAGTGGCCGCATCAAAATCTGTGAAGCAACCCGAAAGAATGCGCCACGTAACTCCGGAGTGGTCGCCGGCGGCACGGTACGGCCCATTTGTGACGTGCTAACCGCGCCCGAGCGGTCAAATGTGAGAAATAAATGAGGCGTAAAAACGTATGACGACAAAAGCGACACGGTGTTCGCGTCTGATTGCGGATCGTTTTCAGCCACTGTCAACATCCGAAAGTATCTTTGATCCGCTCCGGTAGCATCTTTTTCACGTAGGAACGAGAGAAAATTCAAGCCGTACATATTGACGGTGCCGAGCGCCGGATCGGCGAACTGCAAAGCACGCGGCACGTCCACATCGAGCAGTTGACGGGCAAGGCTAAGTCGCTGCCTTATCGCTTCCGGTGTAACCGGTCCATCCGATTGTCGGCCCGCCGCGTCCGTAGCTTGCTGGGCTCTTGCCTGCTTAAGTTTCTCGAGCAACTCTTCGCCGAGCGCCCGGTCCCGTTTAGCAGCGAGACGCAAGACTTCTGATAGAAGATTAGGCGCGCCTACCAGCACGATGGGCCCACCCAACGCTTGCTGGCGGTCGCGGTCTTCGCGTAGCAATCGCGCGGATTCCTGATCGGCAATTTCAGCCGCATCCCAGGCCCGCAAGAACAACGCGCGACCCTGCTCCGGATCCTGTTCCCAGATGCTGTCGGCCACGCGCGCAAGCGTGCGCGCCCGAAGTTTCTGATCTTTAAAACTCCGCGCGTCACCGGCAAGCGTCATCAACAAGGCCATTGCCATCGCCCGTTGTTCGCTCTTTGCTTTCGCACCGGCTGAATCGCTTTTCCGTTTCGACGCCGAGTTTGCAGCCGCGGTGGCGACAGGTGCAGTGGGTTTCGCGACTTGGTCTTGTGCGTACGCTGAAGTAAGGGACAGGGCAAGCAAGAGCCCCAGGGCGGGAACGCGAAGATTCATTGTGATTCTCCTGACGGGTACTGCGGAATGGTCTACGACGGGAACTTAAACGCTACGGCGCCGATCCGGTTCCCGAAATGTTGCGGTCTAAACCGCGATGACTTCTAGTTCGGGATCGATTTCCTGTTTCAGCATGCCCTCAATCGCCATTAACGTACCAGTGAGCGAACTCGGACAACTTCCGCAGGCGCCTTGATACCGAATGCTCAAGGTGTGTTCTTTCAGGCCGAGAACTTCCAGGTAACCGCCGTCACCCATTAGCGCGGGCCGGACTTTTTCATCGAGGATTTCGTTGATCTTCATCAGGCGCGGATCGTCGCTGGTCACGGCAGCGATCGCCCCACCGACTGCGGCGGCGGCCGCGGCGGGAATATTTACCGCTTCGGCGGCGCGAATGGGAACAGCAAGCGCCGGTAGTAAATCATCCCAGTCACCCTCGTCGTCCTTTTCAATCGTAATCATCCGATCCATGTAAAAAATGGACACAACATGACCAACGTCGAATAACGATCGAGCAAGCGGATCGCTGTCTGCTTGATCGGCCGAGCTGAACGATCGTGCCACGCCATTGCTGACGGGTTCGCGCAGGATAAATTTCACCGCGTTCGGGTTTGGCGTCTCTTCGATATCGCTAATTTTTGGCATTACTTTTTCGGGTTCAAAACACGTCGAAACCTTAAAATTTGTTTTAAGCATTATACCGGGTTTGCGGCAGAAGCGCAGTTCGCCGGAGAGGCAGCGCGATGCAAGAAAAACAGCGAAAAAAGTCAGCGGATCATGGCCCAAAATCTATTGCCAAAATGTGGCAGGGGGGTATATAGTCCGTGCCCTCACTTGCCCCCCCTTAACATTAAGGTGAGCCAAGTCGAGATGGAGGCAGGCGATTGCGAGGGTCGTTCTGCCTCCGCTTTTTTTGCAGTGGACTTAGGTTTTTGGTCTTGGGTCTTTGATATTTCCCGGCAGATGAATAATTCTATAAATCGGCAGTTAAAGATTCGAAGACCAAAAACCAAAGTCCAAGACCGCGTTTGAAATGAATATAGGCATCACGGTTTACCCGACATATGGCGGCAGCGGCATTGTTGGATCGGAACTAGGTAAAGAACTCGCCGAGCGTGGGCATACCGTACACTTCATCTCTTCTTCACTTCCAACTCGATTAACAGAATTGAATGAGCGTGTTCGTTTTCATGAAGTCGAGATGATGTCGTATCCCCTGTTTGAGCATCAGCCGTACACGTTGGCTTTAGCAACTAAGATGGCAACGGTCGCAGAAACAGAGAATCTTGATTTGCTACACGTTCACTATGCCATTCCGCATTCCATCAGCGCGATACTGGCGCGCGAATCGTTGCAGCCGAAACGGCGTCTTCCCGTAATCACCACTCTGCATGGCACGGACATTACGCTGGTTGGGGCTGACCGTTCATATTTGCCGATCACTCGTTATGGCATCGTGCAATCTGACGGCGTGACTGCAATCTCGCAATATCTGAAAACGGCAACCAAAGAAATATTTGATTTCGATCAAATCGAAGTCATCCCAAACTTTGTCTGCCAGTCGGAATACGCGCGACACCCCGTCGCGGAGTTGCGATCGTCATTGGGTCCGGATAATGAGCCGCTGCTGGTTCACGTTTCGAACTTTCGTCCGGTAAAACGGCCGGTCGACTGTGTCGAGATTTTGGCGCGCGTGTTGGGAAAAGGAATAAAGGCACGATTGGTAATGGTCGGCGACGGCAGCGAGCGCACGAACGTCGAACATCGAGCGCGCTGTCTGAACGTTTCCGATCGCTGCGTGTTTGTTGGAAAGCAGCCAAAGATTGTTGATTATCTTTCGGCCGCCGATGTCTTGTTGTTGCCGTCTGAACAGGAATCTTTCGGCCTCGCAGCACTGGAAGCCATGGCTTGTGAGGTCCCGGTAATCGCTTCGCGCGTCGGTGGCATCCCAGAAGTTGTCGAGGATGGTGAAACAGGTTTTCTGAGTGAAGTGGGCGACATTGATAAGATGGCGAACGATGCGGCGCGATTGCTTGCGGATGATAAGTACCGGCGGGAGATGGGCCGGCGTGCGCGCGCGTCGGCAGTCGAGCGATATCGCACCGATTTGATTATTCCGCGTTACATAGAATTCTACGAACGAGTTTTAGCAAGGGGAGTTAGCAAATGAAATTCAGGCACCTCATTGCCCTGGCGCTGGTACTGCAATTTACACTGAGCTCGTTGGCCCAACAGCCAACGCAAACCGCGCCTGGCGCTTCGCCCGCAAATCCACAGCAGCCAGGGCTACAACCGGACGACGAGGTCGTCAAAATCACCACAAACCTGGTCCAGGTCGATGCGGTCGTCACTGACAAGAACGACCGTCAGATAACTGACCTGCGTCCGGACGAATTGGAAATCTTCGAAGACGGAAAGCCGCAGCAAATTACCAACTTCTCGTATGTTTCAACTGAGGATGGACGTGCTAAGCCGACGGAACAGTCGCAAAGAGACTCGCAACGAGAAGCTAAAGCGATCGGGCCCGTTCCTCCAATTCGTCTCAGACAGGAACAAGTTCGCCGTACCATCGCGTTGGTTGTCGACGATCTCGGGCTTTCTTTCCTGAGCATCAGTACGGTCCGGCAGGCTTTGAAAAAGTTTGTCGATCAGCAGATGCAACCAGGTGATCTGGTTGCGATTATCCGCACCAGCGGCGGCATCGGCGCTTTACAACAGTTCACCTCGGACAAACGTGTGTTGTACGCGGCGATTGAAAAAATTCGTTGGTCCGTGACGAGTCGTGGCGGCATAGCGGTTTTCGCGCCAATGGCGGCTGAGCTTGAGTCCAAGTCACTAGGAGATACTCCTGCCACCGCGGCGGCGCATGAGGACCTCGATCAGTTTCGCGAAGAGCTGTACACAGTCGGGACGCTGGGCGCTTTGAACTACATAGTTCGCGGTCTGCGCGCTTTGCCTGGACGTAAATCGGTGATTCTGCTGTCTGACGGCATGACTGTTTTCAATCTTCAGAAGACGGGAGTCATCGAGCGGCAGAGCAGTCGCGTTATTGAGGCGCAAAAGCGGTTGGTTGATCTTGCCAACCGGGCGTCAGTAGTCATTTACACTATCGATCCACGCGGCATACCAACATTCGGTTTGCAAGCGTCCGACGACGTTTCAAACATGAGCGATGCAGATATACAGGCGACGTTGACTAAGCGCTCGCACGACTTTGCTGACTCTCAGGCAGCATTAGGTTATTTGGCCCAGGAGACGGGCGGATTGGAAATAAAAAATCAGAATGATATTAGCGGCGGACTGCGGCGCGTTCTCGATGACCAGCGCGGTTATTACCTGATTGGCTATCGACCAGACGAATCAACTTTTGATAAGCCAGGCCGAATTAAGTTTCATCACCTCTCGCTGCGAGTAAAGCGTCCCGGCAAATTCAACATCCGGTTGCGCAGCGGTTTTCTTGGTGTGACGCAAGCACAAGCCGTGCCGACGCGCACCACTCGGGATCAGCAATTACTGGGCGCGTTGGTTTCGCCTTTTGGCGCTGAGAATGTTCATCTGCGATCGACTTCACTGTTT